>VSJD01000349.1 GCA_008636095.1 Kiritimatiellota bacterium
GTTCAGGGCCGCTTGCGCCACGTAACGTTGGGCCACGGTTTCCAGAACGGCGATGTATTGTTGCTCGACATCATGCCGGCATTGCTGGGTCACTGCCCGCCAGTGATTTTGAGCCATACGATGACGCTTGGCGGCGCGCTCATCGGAAAGTTTCCATTGGAGAAATCCGCGGTCGCGCAGGAGCGGCACGCCCAGCCGGAGCCCTGCCAGGCTCTGCCATAGATCGTTATAGTTGTTTCCGAACACATTCGTTACGGTGCTGCCCTGCAACTGGGAATAATAACTTTCCTCGACACGCGTGCCCAGGTAAACACCGGGCAGGATGGCCGCATCCACGCCGGCGTGCAACAAGGCTTGATTGTAGCCGGCGTTGTAATCGGACTGCGATGCGGTCGCATTCAACTGGGGATCAAAAAACCCGCGCAGTTCGTCGCGTTCAGCCTGGGCACGGCTGACTTCGTACTGGGCCGCCTGAACGGCGGGGTTGTTGGCAAAAGCTTCGGCCACGAGCGCTTCCAGCTCCAGGTTGGCCCACGCCGCCGGAAGGCCCATGACCAGCCCAAACCCAACAGACGCTAATACCTTTAAAAGCAATCCGTTCACGATCACGCCCTGATTTCGATTTGACACTTTTTATCGCTCCAATTCCATAGCTATCCTTGCCCCGATCCGGAGCAAACAGCAGAACCACGCATTACACAAGAACAAAATATTCAAAAAAAACAGCTTGATTATGTTACCACATTGATTAAATATTACACTTTGAAATATCCGGGGTAAAGAGTTGGTTTTTCACATTCCATAATAACATTGCATTCAGACGTTCAGCGATTGCATATCAGCCGCATTTATTAATTGAAGATAATGCTGATAACAGGATATGGATTAATCATGCTGGTTGCCGCGGTACAGATCGTTTCCGGGGCAACCGGATTCGTGTGTGATGATCAGTATCTCCGCCACGATACGGGTCCCGACCATCCCGAACGCCCCGCGCGATTAACCGCCATCCTGGACCAATTAAAAACAACCGGCCTGTACGAGCAACTGGTCTGCATCAAACCGCGCCCCTGCGAAAAACAGTGGATCTTGGCAGTTCATAGCGAATCCTATCTTCGGCATGTCGCCTCCGTTTGCGCTGACGGCGGACCTTATCTCGATTCCAAGGACAATCCGGTTTCAAAGGAATCGTATGCGTGCGCGCTTTTGGCGGCAGGAGGTGTACTGGCAGCCGTTGATGCCGTGATGGACCGTCGCGTCCGGAATGCCTTTTGTGCCGTGCGGCCACCCGGCCATCACGCGTCGCAAGATCGCGCCATGGGTTTTTGCCTTTTCAATAACGCGGCGATCGCGGCCCGCTATATCCAGTCGAAATACCGCCTGAGAAAGATACTAATTGTGGATTGGGACGTTCATCATGGGAACGGGACGCAAGCCATATTTTACTCCGATCCAACGGTTTTCTATTTTTCAATTCATCAGGATCCATTCTATCCGGGGAGCGGCATGGCATCTGAACGGGGTTTCGCCAATGCCGAGGGCACCAAGTTGAACGTGCCCATGCCTCGCGGGTCCAGCGGTCTTGAATACCGGACCATGTTCGAGAAAACACTCAAACCGGCCGCGTTGGCCTTCAAACCGGATTTCGTTCTCGTTTCCGCCGGGTTCGATGCACATGCCAACGATCCGCTGGGTGGCATGAACCTGACCGCCGCCGATTTCGGGATTCTGACGCAGACAGTCCGTGACATTGCGAAAACCTGTTGCGCGGACAGACTCGTGATCGTCCTGGAAGGCGGCTATAATCTCAAAGGATTATCCCGATCGGTGGAAATGGTCATCCGCGAAATTATGAAGTAAAGGCGCGCGGGAGGAATATTTAAAATTATTTTCCTTCCGTTCCGACTCTCGCGCGCAGAATCAAGGCTGTTTCTTTCCTTATCAACCCGAGCAAACATTTCATTTGCTCATCCGAAGAGACGACATATAAAGAAGTGGCCCGGTCTCTTGTCGCTTTAACCATTGTTCGCAATAGGCCCAGAGCAGTATCCTGACTGCCGCCGATTGTTCTTATATCTCTCCCGATTTTTTTGCACTGTTCTTCTTTCTGCTCTTCATCTGTTTCCTGGTCGATAAGTTCCACGATTTTCTGCGAGAGCGCAGAAAAGTATTCGGGGGTTTTCATTCGCTTAATGCTGCCCGCGTATAACCATTTTGTCCCGCTCAACCCTTTCCTGAAATCGCAGACCGTATCGGAAATGTTTTTATTATTTGACTCTTCGGAAACTAAAACAGCGTCAAATCGCCTGTTCCATTCCATATACTCTTCTATCCTTTTCCGCATGGAGCAGACGAAAAGATCCGTGCTGTTAACATTTTCGGTTATTTTATTCCTTTCCATTTTTTCCTCGCTCTTATAGAAAATCTTCTCAATATTCGCGGTGGCGCCGCATGTGGCGCGGCCCTTGTCGTTTTTTGACGGAACGCATGTTATTCTGCTGTAAGTATCATCGCCGAGCAGGTTTTTAACGGCCGTCAGCGGGAGTTTTATTCCAGCCGGCGTTTCCGGCATGCGGTCAAAAGGATATATGACGGGATCGAATTTTGAATCGTAAGAATATGCCGGATAGCTTCTGAACTTCGGATACTCGATAACTGTTCTGCCATTCATAAAATTGCATGAATATGTGAAGTTTCCGAGCCCGGCCGCCCAGGTATTCCCGGTTGCTGGATTTATCAAACCGACTCCCATCTGAATAAGATAATAAACTGGTTTTTTGTCCGGATTTTTTTCAATGATGAACCACCGGTCCAGCAGGCCTTTTTCTTCGGGAAATATGCCTGTTTCCTTTTTATAGATTACCGCCCACCGGGCGGGAAAGGGCGGATTCCATTTGATTTCAACGGCCGCATTGAACGCTTCTTTTCCATCGGCCTTCCACCAGATGTTTTCCCCTGCATTTAACCCGATCCAGACCGATTCGCCGGGAACCAGGGATATTTCCGTATAATTAAAACAGTCGGATCCCGGGGCATCCTTTCCGGCGTGAATCTTAATGTTTTCGTTTTTCCATAGAAATGAAAGCATGGCGTTCCGGCCGTCCAGCAGGTTTACAAAATAAAAGTTGTCGGATGGAATGTTTATCCTGTTCGTCACCGAATCCGGATAAAGCACAAAATCCTCGCTGATCGGATCCGGGATTACTACCGCCTTGCTGCGGTGTGAAACACGAAGTTTTCCGGGAAAGCCATTGCCTGCTACATTCAGATATTCGCTATTTTCGGATATTTTAACGACGGCTTCGCCCCCATTTTTAAGTTTTAGGGACAGTGCGACCTCGGTCGGCCCTTTTTGCTCCGCGCGGAACGATATGGGCCGAACCTTATTGTCCTTTTCATCAGTGAACTTTATTTCCGCAGACGGCAGCTCAACATCCTTGAAAAAAACCGACAGGTTAATCCTGTTCCCTTCTGTTTTTTCAGCGGAAACACAGATTTTCCCATTTGATACTTTCAGGAAAGACGCCGTGTCCTCTATTTTAATATCGGCCGCCGCCGCGCCGACCGCCACCGATACAAGTAAAATCTCAAACAGTCCGCGAATTTTCATTTTGGATTCCTTCGTTGATATTTTTCACCCGGTCACTTTCCTTCTTCCCCGTGGTGCGGCCGGATTATGACCGAACTTTTTTCGATAAACGCGGTCAAAAATTCAGCCTCGGCCGAATCGGATGCCGTCAGAAGGCGTTGAACCGCAGTCCACCGCGCCGCCCGCACGACCTGTCGGCAGTAGCCCAACGTGTGATGCAAGGTTCCTCCCAGCGTGCGGATTTGGCGGGCAAGTTTATTGCACTCGTCTTCCTGCTTTTCGCCATCGAGGTCGGAATCGATCAGTGCGGCAACCTTCTCGGTCGTCGCGGAAAAATACTCCGGCGTCTTGAACACCTGCTGTTTTTCGCTCCAGACGAAAGGGATACGGACGAGTATATTGCCCAGTTCTTGACAAGCCGGCGACAGTTTTGGGTTCTGTTTGTTTTTTTCCGCCATCCAGTGGACGGTGGCGGTTTCCCAGTCCCGGTACTCCTTGGTGCGTTCGCAATAGAGAAAGACGATATATTCATTCATCCCTTTCAGAAGAACGGCGATATCTTCTCGTTTTTCTTTCTGTTTTTCTTCTCTGAATATTTTTTCAATAGTCGCAGTGCCTGAACAGATACCGTGACCTCGCCCTCTCCGCTGGTGCTGCAGCGCCGTTATTTTATCAGCCGGCAGCAGCTTTTTGAGCGCCGGTAGCGGCAGCATGGCTTCACCGGCGCTTTTGGACACAGCGTCAAGGGCATAGATCACCTGTGGACGGTCAAAGTTAATCTGTATCGCTTTGTCCGCAAAGATTAGCTGACGCATAAACACTTCGCCGTCTTTCAGATAAACCGGATATGTGAAAGAACCGTTAACCTGGTCATAGCCTTGCCAGATGTCGGGTTTGAGAATACTGAATCCGGGTAGCAGGGAAAGCGGCTTCTGGTCAAATTCAGGAACAGGGAACGACTCGTCAAGGAACAAATCCTTGCCGAACATGTTTATAATACTGTAATTGATCAGCCATTTCGCATTAAAAGGAGGCTTCCATCCAATTTTTTTGAACTCCACGTCCTCCGGATTTTCCGCGACTTTTCCCCAAATGCCTTCGGCGGCGGGGGCCCCGATCTGCAACCTGTTTTTACCTTTGAATTCAATCAGACAATAATTGTAATATTGCTCCGTCGTTTTATCCCGTCCGCTGAACACCCGGTCGGCATCCAGCCATGCGCAGGAAAGCATGGCCCGTCCGCCATCCAACAGGTGAACCACCATCTGGAAACCGGGGAAAACCCGGCCGCCGTTTTCCTTTGGATTTTCACGGAAGAAAATATAATTGTCGCTCAAGGTGTCAGGCACAATCATCACTTCACTTTTGAACTTCATCAGAAAAACATTTTCCCGGCTGTCCGGACTGTCAAACTCAAGATCAAGATAAGGACCCTGGTCGCGCAGGACAGCGCGCAGCGTCACCTGGTCGCCGCACTCAATTTTAAGGGCGGAACCTGACGGTAATTTTTCCTCAATGACGGTTTTCATGGCGGCATTAACCACTTGCATTTCTGCGGCCGCCACCGTCCGGCCATTCAGACGATAAGACAACAAGGCCTTGCCGTTATTCACTTCCAAGGCAATCTTGCCGTTGAGGATTCCGGCCCTGGCCGTTACAGCCATCGCCGTCAAAATCAAAAGCGTAAATAATCCGCGGATTCCCATTTTAAATTACCCCGTTAATTTTATTGTTTTGCATCTCCGGCTTGGAATGCTTTGACAAAATCGGTTTTGAGCAGTTCTTCCGCGATCAGGCGGTATCCTTCCGCAACGGGATGGCTGGCATCGGCGTAAAGCTCACTGGGCAATTCCATCGCCGTGTAACAGCTTACATTGTTTTGTTTCAGCCAGGATTCTATTTTAGATCTTACCGCTTGGTAATGGCCAAGGCATTCTTTGGTCATCATGTATCCATTAAATGGGCCGACGATAACCAAGACCTCATTATTTCCGGATTTTAAAAGGTTTATGGCCTGTTTGAAAGAATGCCATTGATAGGATTTGTCGAGTTCAACCCAGGCATAATCCTGTCCGCCAATCCCCTTGGTGGTCCATGGCGCCGGCGGACTATGCGGTTGATTGTCTTCAAATTGCAGTCCTTTACCAAAGATCTTCAGGGGATTTTGATAAGGATTGTCCAGCGTCCATTGCCAGAGACTCATATTCCCGAAATACGCCGTATTGACATGATTCATCCAGCTCGCGAAAGGTACCCGGCGGTCCAACACGTTGCGAACTTGTTCTGAAAATTCCGCCTGGTAACCGCGTGGTTTCGAAAAAAACTGCGGCACCAGTCCCGGGTGATTGAAACGCGTTTCTTCGTCTTCTTGTAAATCCAGCTTGGTTGAAGTGAGCCATAAGGGATTCAGGTTGACTATTACTTTTGTGTTGCGGATGGATGATGCGTAATATTTAATCAGACCAAGCATGGCGGCGGGATGTAGGCCGTCCACTCCCAGGTTGGCAAACATTTCACGACCGACCGTCTTGTTTAATGCCTGGGTCAGCGTCTCCTCCTTCTTGACGTATGGCCCCCAGAACACAGAATCGCCCAGCATAATGCATGGATATCTCTTCACGGCATAATCGCACCAGCGCTCAAACATCCAGTAATCGCTGCTCAACGCATAGGGCAGGCGATAGTTTGCCGACGGCGTGAACCCTTCCAGCATAGGCCATAACCGGGGCACGCCCCACACGATTGCCCCGACGATCAAAACAACCATGGCCCACTGCTTGAAGCTCAACCGCTCCACGTTTGAGGCAAATGGAATTTCATCATTATTCATTTTATTTTCGCCCGCTGGTCGTCCCGCCGGGATAATTTTCGGTCTCAAATACTATCCAAAGTGCTCACGTCTCCGGCATCTGTCCCAAGATACTTGGCTTTCAGAACCCGCCGCATGATTTTGCCGCTTTTGTTCTTGGGAATGTTTTCCAATACCTTGAACTCCTGCGGCGTGGCCATGGTTGAAACCCGATTGGAAACGTGCAAACGCGCTTTAAGTTCCAAGCTGCGGTTCCATTCGTACCCTTTTCGCAAGGCAACAAACGCCACCACTTTCTCCCAAAGCAAATCATCCGGAGCGCCGATCACCCCGGACTCGGCAATCCCCTCAACCTCCAACAGGGCGCTCTCCACTTCAAACGGGCTGACCAGATGACCCGCCGTATTGATTACATCGTCACTTCGTCCTCTAAACCAATAATACCCTTCACGGTCACGGTTCGCCGTGTCCCCGGTCATATACCACCCGTGCCGGAATTTTTGCCGATAGACGTCTGCATGCTGAAAATAGGAAATAAACATTGAGTCCCATCCGGGCCGGAGGCAGAGGTTGCCCTGCTGGTTGTCCGCAAGAACCTCCCCTTTGTCCGACACAATGGCGGCTTCAATACCCGTCAGGGGTTTACCCATTGAACCCGGCTTGATCGGCAAACCGGGACGATTAGTGATCATAATGGCGCCTGTTTCGGTTTGCCACCACGTGTCGTAGATATCATGCCCCAACACCTTTTTTCCCCAACTGATCACTTCGGGGTTCAAAGGTTCGCCCACGCTGAAAACGTGGCGAAGTTTTGAAAGGTCGAACTGGGAAAAAGTCGCCGGTTCTTCCCGCATTAACATGCGCAGAGCCGTCGGCGCGGTGTACCACGCCGTTACGCGCTGTTCCACCAGGATTTTGAACCATTCCACGGCATCATACGCGCCGCCAAAATGGACCTGCGTAATACCCATACTCCAGGGGGCGATGATTCCATAAGAAGTTCCCGTAACCCACCCGTGATCAGCCGTGCACCAGAAAATATCATCAGGCTGAAGATGCAGCACTTCCGTTGCGGTCCGATTTTGGATAAGAACACTGCGATGGCAATGCAATACGCCTTTCGGTTTGCCGGTTGAACCTGACGTGTAATGCAAAACCGATGGAGTATCCGGAGTAGTCAACGGCGTCTCAAACGACGGCGAAGCCGCCTGCATCAGAACGGGCATGCTAAGAATATCCTCGGCCTGATGTTCGGGAACGTCCGTCAAGATGATGAACTTCAAATCCGGCAGCTTTTCCCGGATCCGCAGTAATTTCTTAAGGTAACTTTTTCGGGTCAGGATGCCTTTCGCCTTCGCATCACCCAACCGATCCAGCAACGCGTCCTCGCCAAAATTGGAGAATAAAGTTCCGGTGATTACGCGGGCCTTAAGCGCTCCCAAAAACGAAGAAAATACTTCCGGGATTTTAGGAAGGAAAATAAAAAACACATCGCCCGCCGAAAAACCCGTTTTTTGCAGGACATTGGCGAAACGCGAGCTTTTTTCTTCCAAATCTCCAAAAGTCCATTCGACCCGTTCGCCATGCGCACCAAGCCAACGCAGGGCGGTTTTATTGGATAGACCCTGGTCACATTGCAGACGAGTACAAATATGGCCGATATTATATTGCCCGTTCTGAATAAAAGATGGATTTGCACTCATGTTAAGCGTCCTTTCACCCTTCTTCGCCAGCATGGCTTCGCAGGGTTCCGCAAAGGCTTTACTACGGATATCTTTGGCATTCTTTTTCATATCAAAATTGAAAATAAATGAAGGCGCTTCCGCCGGATGAACTGAAAAAGAGGCCGAGCACCATCAAAACCGCGATGCCCACCCTCACAAAACCTGTTTTCAGCACATCCTGAAAACGCGACTCGCATAAAAACTCATAAATCCAAACCAATCCTACCAGCACCAGTATCAACACCGGGATTTGCGGATCCTGCCACGCCGCAGTGAAAATACGCCGAATAATCAATAGCGCCTCAGGCAATGACTGGGCACGAAAAAAAATCCAGGTAAAGGTCACAAAAGTAAAAACAAAAAACTGTTTGACTATTTTTGGCACCCGCTTGCGATAAAAGGCCGAGCGTTCCAACCCGAATGTACCTGCCAGACCGAGCCCGTGCAACGCGCCCCAGGCCACAAACGTCCATGCCGCGCCGTGCCAGATGCCCGAAACGAGGAAGGTCACCACCAAGGCCAAGGCTATGCCCGCGTTGCGCCACGTCCGCCAGCGCATTTGCAGCGGCATGAAAATATAATCCAAAATCCATCGCGAAAATGAAATATGCCAGCGCCGCCAGAAATCGCCCAGGCCGGTTGCCAGATACGGATGGTTGAAGTTCAAAACCAGGTTGAATCCCATAAGTTTTGCCACACCCCGCGCCATGTCCGTATAGCCGCCGAAGTCAAAGAAAATTTGCCACGCATAGGCGACGCTGGCGAGGATCAGCGCCGGCGCGCCGAAAGTTTGAGGCGCGGCATAAACGCGCTCAACATACAAGGCCAGCCATCCGGCCAACACCATTTTTTTGAACAGGCCGGTGAGGAACAGCGACAGAGCGTCCGTGAAGTTTTGCGCGCAAATTGCCGGAAATTGCCGGAACTGCGGCAACAGCTGTTCCGCCCGTTCGATCGGGCCAGCCATAAGCTGGGGGAAAAAGCAAACGAAATTTGCAAAGCGGAGAAGGTTCCGCTCACGTGCCGTCTTTCCAAGATATAAATCGATGAGGTACCCCATGGCCTGGAAAGTGAAGAACGAAATGCCGATCGGCAGGAGATAATCAAGACCGAACGGCATGAGCGCAGAAGCATCGGGCAGCTTTGCCGGAATATGCAGCCAGGATAGAACCGCATTAAGATTTTCACTGATGAACCGGGCATATTTGAAGAACAGCAGGGGCACGCCGGCGTTGAACAAGCCAACCACGAGCCAAATTTCACGGCTCCCGTAAAGCGCGCCCAGGGCCATGAGCAGCATGATCAAGCCGAGTCCGCCCGCGAACGGCCGCAGTGTTTGCGGTCCGGCCCAGGCCATGCCCCCAAAAACCAGGCTCCCCAGGATGAAAAGGATAAAAGCGGTTTTTACCAGCCGGTCATTAAACTGAAACCGTAGCAAGCGTGCGCGAAGATTCGTCTTTTGGTTTTCAACAGGGCAGCGGTCCATCAATGCCGCCAGAATAAAAACAACTACGGTGATATAGAAAATAAGGACGAGATAATAGGGATTCCACCACCCATAAAAAAAGTAAGAGGCGGCAATAAGTCCCAAGAGCCAAAACGGGGTTTTGCGCAGCGCAAAAAACGCCGGCAACACGATCAGCAGGAAGCATAGGAATGGCCAGGTATAAAAGAGCATATATGAAATCTCGCGAGTTGAAAACGCGCCTTGCGGAACCAGCCCGGGCGGCTTCAGCGCGGTTACGAGCCGGCGGCCCCCAGCTTATTTTCAATGTTCCGCAGTAGATCGCCGACATTCTTGAAAGTCAACAGTTCTCTTTCAGTAAACCGAATGCTAAAGCCTTCTTCCACGGCCAGGATCAGGTTCACATGGGACAAGGAATCCCAGCCGTCAATGTCGCCGGCGGTCATCTCCGGGCAGATATTGATTTCGTCGTTTTCAAAGACGGTTCGGAAAATATCGTTTAGTTTTTCAGCGGTTTTCATAATGTCATTTCACCCTCCGTACACAGCGGAACCCATACGTATCATAGCCCTGACAGATGTCCGCGGTTACGGGATTATCCGCCATCCTTGCTGATGAACTCAAGTTTTTTGCCCGGCTGGCCCAGGCGCCGCCCCGGAGCACCCGCTTGTTTCCGCTTTGCGGTCCCGACGGATTATTCTCCGGACTGATTGAATAATATCCGGGATCATAAAAGTCATGGCACCATTCCGCCACGTTGCCATACATATCATAAAGTCCAAAAGGATTGGGTTTCTTTGTGCCGACTTTATGCGCTTTCTCGTCGGAATTATTCCGGTACCATGCATACTGCCGCAGTTCCGATTCGCCGCCGTTGAAAAAACAGTTCCCGGTCGTCCCGGCGCGGCAGGCGTATTCCCATTCCGCTTCAGTCGGAAGCCGGTAACCGCTGGCGGTGAAATCACACTCCCATGTTTGAGGATTATAACACGGCTTAAGCCCCTCCTTTTCAGATCTGGCGTTGCAGTAGAGCGCGGCTTCCGGCCACCTGATCTGTTCCACCGGCCCCTGGATATCCCTGAATTTTGACGGGTTAATTTTAGTCAGTTTCTGGAAAGATTCCTGGGTTACCTCGCAAGCGTCCATATAAAAACTATCCACTACCACCTTGTGAACTTCTTTCTCGTCATCTTTGCCGTTTGCCGAACCCATCCGCAACGAACCGCCCGGTATCAAAACCATTTTTACGCCGCCAAAACCCGTGATTTTCCTGGCTAACTCTTCCCCGGCGGCAAACTGAAGCAAGATTGCGAACGTTAAAGCCACGCCCAGAGCTTTTATATGATGTTTTTTCACCGTCTGATCCTCCTGCTATTTTCTGTAATAAATATCCACCGGTTTGCCGCCGGGCAATATATCGAATTTAATCCCGCGCTTTTCCTTAAAGACGACATATTCATAACGGATTTCCTGCTTATCGCAAAAAGCCTTCGCTTCCCACGTTTGAGGAGGCAGGATAATTATTGCCGTAAGGGACTGTTCTGATTTAAATCCCTCGGGAAACCCTATTAACGATACTTTTATGTGATTCTTGCCGTCATCATCCTTTATAACCTTCGCGGATTTCATCAGCTTTATGTAATTACCGACTTTTTCAACAGAATCTTTCCAGATCACGCAATCTAGCTTGCCTAAATATTCAAGGTGCTTTTTATAACCTTCTTCCGAAGATTTACGCGCTGATTCCGGGTAGACCTCAATCAACCATTTCTTCTCATTCTCGGCTTTATCCGCCATTGCGTTCGCATCATCCGGCAGTTTCTTTCCTTCGGTATTGAAAATGATTGTATTATCGCCTTTGGGCGCCGTTGCCTTGTCATTTATTATTGATACGGCGCAATCCTTATCCCAATACCATGCGCAAATCATGCCGTCCATGCCTGCGGTGGCAGCTTTGCCGGCCGCTTTAATCCCGGCGATGCGGACGCCGATTGTGTTTTTTGACTGAAGTTCTTTGATATTCAGGCTTCTCAAATTCTCCACTTTTGAAATAGAAAACCATGACTGGCAAAGACACTTTTTCCCTTTCATCTCAAAACTCTGCCTCTTCCCGAACTCGATTACCTCCGGATTTACCGTAACGCTGAATATCCCGAAAAGATCGTTATTGACGTCAATGAACACGGTTTCAAACTTCGCTGTCGCAAGCTCTGATTTCCAGCTGATAGCCGCTTCATAAGGCGTATTGATTTCAAGAATCTTTCTGCCGTTCATCAAAAGCTCGTGAAAACCCTTGTCCCCAAAATTACAGCCCATTCCCGCCGCCATTATGAACGTCACCTTATTGTTTCTGAGGTTTTCCGGAACAATCGCCGATTGCCATCTCATAAATTCAAGGCCGCTCGCCGGATATTCCCAGAAACTATCCGTAAGTTCCCCGGTAAGACAGGTGTATTTCTCGGCGTTGGAAGCCTTCACCCCGACACTCCAGTCTACCCCGTCGACAACATCCTGTTCCGAACCGCAAACACCTTCCATCGCCATTAAACCGGACATTAGAAATACCAATGTTAAATCCAATTTCCTTTTCATCTTTTATTGCCGTCCTTTCTCTATTGATCCCAAATCAGGAGTAATTTGCGCCTCTTCTTTTGATGCTCTTGATGGTGTTCTCAAGACATATATCCACGTTTTTTCGCTTCTGATAATTAACGAGCAGTTCCTCATATTTTGATTCGCTCAGCGAAAGTTGTTTTTTTAACTCCGCGAACCGGGCGCCGGCTTTGGATCCTTCTGCCGACAGTTCCGCCGCCAGCAACTTTGAAGTTCCTTCTTGCGATAACACCAGACAATACCCGGCTTCAATTGTTAACGGATTCGGTTTATCCGCCAGTTCCAGAGAAACCGAACCGCAACTGACTTCCACAAAAACACTACCGTTTGAAACCGCCAGTATGAACCTGGCATCCCTGGCGCTTAATTCGCCCCCCGGTAAAGACACCTTGAATACCCCGTGATTTTTCGCTTTCAATATGTCGGCATCAATAACGCCTTCGCGTAGGCACATTTTTCTGCCCCCTGGTTGCGTCCCGCTCCCCGTATTCAAGCCGGAAACCTCGGAAAATTTAATAGTGCTGCCACCGCCGATTTCTATCCGGCTCAAGTCTGAAAACATAACAAATGAACAGCTTCCGGCATAAGTCCTGATTATATCCTTATCCTCAATCTGCATGCCGTTGTTAATGGCCGACCGTTTCATATTCCTTTCAAGCAGTCCCCCCGGAGTTGACGTCAGGAGACACGGCCTTGACGCCGGCCTGCCTTTCGCGCCACCGTTATAATGCGCCATAAGGCAAATGCCGCCGACGCCAAGCAATATCATAAAGCTCGCCGCCAAAGATAAATTTCTAATCGCAAATATATTCTTGTGTCCATCAGTCAAAGCCTCGCCGGATTTCAGGCTTGTCGCTTTTATTCCATTCATGACATTATTGATAAAATACTTGCTGTTTGCGGCCTCGTTCCCAAAGCCTGTGCTCACCGCAAGAATCCCTTCCATTACCCGGCGTTTGGATTCGCAAACAGCCGCGTCAGCCATAATCTGCCCCATAATCGCGGCGGCGCCCCCCTTCGCTAATCCGAAGTGAGCGAAAAGCAATCCATCAAAAGCTCTTTTAACCGCCTCGTTTTTAATATCGCCTTTATTCCCGGCGTTCATATTTCCATTACTCCCTCTTCAGCGCCCGTCATTTTTTTGTCAATACATGCTTTTAAACCGCCGCGGATCCTTTCAAGCCTTTTTCTGACGGTCGGTTCGCTTAAATGTTCACTTTCCGCTATTTCCGCGCATTTCCTCTTTTCATAATAAAAAAGTTCGACAATCCTTCTATGGATTAACGACAAGGTCTCGAGGCATTTCTTAAGAATGCCAAAAACATCATTCCCGCTATTTCTGCCGAGTTCATCCCAGTTTTCGTATTCCCTTTCGATCAAGTCTATTATCTCCTGCTCAAGCGGTATTTCCCGATTTTTCCTGATTCTTTCCAGATATTTATTTCTGATTATTCCTCTTATCCAGCTTCCAAAACTACCCAGCATAGAATCAAAATTATCGAAGCTTTTAAATGCTTCCATAAGCGATTCCTGCGCAACCTCTTGCGCCGTATGGTAATTCTCCGACAGCGAATAGGCGTAAGCCAAAGCCATTTTATGATGCTTAATCAGTAGTTCCTCAAACATCTTAACCTTATCCTGATTCACAAATCACCTTCACTCTATTGTTGAGAGTTTGATATATATTGATGAAAACACTAAAAATGTGACAGAATATCTTTAAATATTTATGAAACGGCCCGAAACACCTACGGCTGTGTCATCCTCGCGGCTCACCAGGGACGGTTCGCCCTACCTGATACGATGTCTTCGGGAATAGTAGGGCGCGGCCCCGCGCAACGCGGGGGCAAGCGTCATCGTTTACCACGCTTGTAGCTTGGCCCAGCCGTCTGAAAACGGCCATTATACGAGAATGACGCAGCCCTGTGACCTCATCACGGATCCACTCTTCAGATTTGACAACCCGGCCACCTTTTTACACATTCCCACCATGAAAATGCTTCATCGGGTTGGTTTCGAAAGGCGGATGTCCGTGCCACCAGAAAAGTGATCGAAGTGCTGCGGGCAGGCAGGTATTCTGCGGCTCGTTACTCGTCCTCTGTCGTCCACCGTCCCGCCGGTCCCGCCCCATCCCTTCACACTTAGCCCCGAATCCGTCGGCTGGCAGACGCCACATTCAGCATCTCCAGCGCGATGGTCATCACGCATTCGGACGTTATCGCACGCACGCAGGAGCCGTCTTTGAACTTGCATCGTTCTGCAAAACAGGGCTGACAGCGCAGGTTGCCTGCCACCACCCGGTTGCGATCACCATAGGGACCCGTACGCTTCTTGTCGGTCGGGCCGAATACGGCCAGGACGGGCGTGCCCAGGCTGGCCGCCATGTGCATGGGACCGGAATCATTGGCAATCACCAGGTTCATGGCCTGCAACACTCCGCCCAATTGCGGCAGGGATAGTTTGCCGGCCAGGTTCATGACGCGTCCCTTGAATTCTTTTTCCATCTCCGCGCAGGCCGCCGCCTCCGCGGCGCCGCCGATCAGGAAAATTGAGGCGTTGGCATGTTCCTGCAGGTCGCGGCCGGTCTGGACGAACGAGGGCATCGGCCAGTTTTTACTCGGCCAGCGCGAAAACGGGATCAGCGCCACGCGGGGTTCCGGCTCGCCCACAAGTTGCATGGGAAACTCCAAGGGAAACACCGGCGGCAAGACAGGTAATCCCAAGTGCCGGACCACGTCCAGGTTTTCCTCGACGGCGTGCCGGTCCTTGTTGCGGGGGCCGGCTATTGTCTGGTAAAACAGCCGCGAACCTTCCCGGTGAAAGGATGGCCCTATCCGCTGACTGCCGCGCGCGAGCCGGGAGGCCAGCGCGCTCTTGAGAATGCCCTGCAGGTCCACAATCAGGTCATACGGTTCGGCGCGCAGAGCCCGCACGTCGCCTATCAGGACGCCCGACCAGACATCCCGCGCAAGCGGGATGACGCGGTCCACGTCGGTAAAACACGCTACCAGTTCCTGGTAGGCCGGATGCACCACCCAGTCAACCGTCGCTTGCAGGCCAGCCTTCAGGCAGTGCACGGCCGGGAGGGCGTGAAACAGGTCTCCCAACGAACTTAATTTAACCACCAGCACTCGTGAAGCAACTGCGCCAGCCCGTCTGGAGCGCGACGACTGCCTGTCCGCAATACTACGCATAGCGTTACAGGCGGGCGGGCTGACGGATTGCGGGCGGACCGTCATTTTTTTCATACCGGCATCATATCGCACAGCCAGACCCCGATGCAACGGAAAAACACGGCATGCGTGGCATGCGGGAAGGGGCATGCCGGAAAGTTGGACCCGGTCATCCCCTTGTTTGCCGGACAACCCGCTTGTTATCGGCCTTTACCGTTGACTCGGCAATCGATACTTTTACTTTTACTCGCGGTGTCTTTCCGGTCACCACCGGTATAATATGAGTGGATGCTTTGGAAACCTCACTAATTCTAATTCCGCAAGGGATAGCATCGATGTCGGCAGCTTCGAATATTTCAGTTGTATGATTTTTACATATCGGCATGTTGATCGTCTGCGTTTTCTTGTTATGATCCGACTTCATTGCGTGCGATTGCTTATAGCTGCTGATTGCCGCGCGCACGGCTTCCCATGACGGGCAACGATCCTCCGGGCGCGCGGCGGTCATGTAACGTATGATTTCCCCCATCTCCCACGACACGGGGATGCGGATCGGCATGTGACTTTCATTTTGTTCGGGTTCGCGCAAACCTGTCAAAAGGCAGGACATCGTCATGCCTAAGGCATAAATATCGGATAGATCATTCGGCGTGGTGCGTCTTGTCGATAGTTCCGGCGCCATGAAAGCCGGGGTGCCGATGATGCCCTGCGCACCCTTCAATGCCGACAACGCCAGCAGAGTCGTTAGACCAAACTTGTCGATTTTGAGATTGCCATCTTTGTCAACGAGGATGTTCTCAGGTTTCAGATTGCCGTGCGCAATATGACAACGGCTCCAATAATGCTCCAAGCCGGCCACAACATGTTCGGCCGTTAAAACAACATTTTCCTCATTCAAGGGACCATAATGTGGCAGCCAGTCTTTTAATGATTCATCTGTAAACCATTCGTTGATCAGGCAATAATATCTGGCGTTTTGCAGCAAGACCTTTTCTAATTTGAACCATCTTATAATTCCCGGATGGTGAAATGTGACAACTTGGTCGGCCATCATTTCCAATAATATACTCCGCCGCATTGAATTCATTACCTCCGCGGAGCAGAAGAATAATCGGACTATGACTTGGCTTTGCAGGCCCTGATGCCATCCTTTGAACGTAGGAATCCATCGCTGATGGCCATAAGGTTCAATCCAGTCAAAACCCTTAAGGTCTGATATAATATTATCTTGGTCCATTACGGCCATATCTCCATTATTTTAAAATACCAACGCGGGCGGTGTCCGCACTGATCTAAAACCGCTCCTCTGGCAGCACGGACATAATTGAAAATGGCATGATGAAGATTTTCGTTAATTAAGTATAATATCAAAAAAGGGTATGACGTCAATGTTGCTAGCACTTTCTGTTTCCGGCAATTGGGATCACACCATTTCCACGTAATGATATGCTGACGCTAACTTTCGGAATTGTTGCGGCTTGTTGAAAGGCTTGCGGGAATGGCTTGACCGACACAGCGGGCAACGATATTGTTATGTAACTATTAACGGCTTGAAATTTCAACGTTCCGTGAATGCTTACTTATGAATACTGATTTCGATCTTACGCGCATATCCGGGCTTACCGAAACTGAGGCCCTGCGGCGGCTTCGCGCGGAGGGCTTCAACGAGATTCCTTCCACGCAACAGCGCGGGTTGTTGCATATCGTCCTGGAGGTCGCGCGCGAACCGATGTTCCTCCTGCTGGTTGGCTGCGGCTTGCTGTACCTGCTGACGGGCGAACTATCCGACGCCCTGATGTTGCTCGGCTTCGTGCTGGTTGTGATGGGCATCACGGTTATCCAGGAGCGGCGCACCGAGCGGGCCTTGGAAGCGCTACGGGACCTGTCAAGCCCGCGGGCGCTTGTGATCCGCGACGGCCAACGGCGGCGCATTCCGGGGCGTGAAGTCGTCCGGGGAGACATTATGCTGCTCGTCGAGGGCGACCGTGTGCCCGCCGATGCGGTCCTGCGGCAGTCCATCAACCTGTCCGCCGATGAATCCCTTCTAACCGGCGAATCCGTACCGGTGCGCAAGGCGGCCACGGAGCAAACCAAAGCCGCGGCAAGGCCGGGTGGCGACGATCTGCCGTTTGTCTTTTCCGGCACGATGATCACCGCCGGCCAGGGGGTGGCGGAGATTCTGACAACCGGCATGCACACGGAGCTGGGCAAGATCGGCAAGGCACTGCAGAGCGTAACGCAAGAAGACACCCTCCTGCAGAAGGAAACCGGCCGGCTGGTTCGGAACCTGGCGATCGTCGGCCTGTCACTCTGCGCGCTGGTGGTCCTGGCCTACGGACTCACGCGGGGCAATACACCGCAGGCTTGGCAACAAGGCCTGCTGAGCGGCATCACCCTGGCAATGGCCTTGCTGCCGGAGGAGTTTCCCGTGGTGCTCACGATTTTCCTCGCGCTGGGCGCCTGGCGGATTTCCCGGAACAGGGTGCTCACGCGGCGCATGCCGGCCGTGGAAACATTGGGCGCTGCCACGGTGCTGTGCACCGATAAAACGGGAACCCTCACGCTTAACCAGATGTCGGTCCGGCAACTGTTCACGAATGGCGAACTGTTTGACGCGAACGTTTCGAAACGGACGGCCTTGTCCGAGCGATTCCATCCGCTTCTGGAATACGGGATACTCGCCAGCAAGCACGACCCGTTTGACCCCATGGAAAAAGCCTTGCAGGAACTGGGCGAAAAGTTCCTGGCCCGGACCGAGCACCTGCACCAGAACTGGAAATTGATCCGGGAATACCCCCTTTCGCCGCACCTGCTGGCCCTGTCACACGTTTGGAAATCACCGGATGGGAGCATATTTGAAATCGCGGCCAAGGGAGCGCCCGAAGCCATTGCCGAACTGTGCCACTTAAACGCCCTGCAACAAAACGAACTGGCCAAACATGTGGCCACCATGGCCGACGCCGGTTTGCGTGTGCTCGGCGTTGCCAAGGCGCATTTCAAGCGATCCGACCTGCCGCCCAACCAGCATGATTTCCGATTCGAGTTCTTGGGTCTAATCGGCCTGGCCGATCCGGTGCGGCCGGCCGTCCCAGCCGCCATCCAGGAGTGTTACACCGCCGGCATCCGCGTCGTCATGATTACGGGTGACTATGCGGGTACGGCGCGGAGCATCGCCCAGCAGATTGGCTTGCGTACGCCGGAGCAGTGCATCACGGGGAGCGAACTGGATGCCATGAGCGACGAGGAGCTGGAGCGGCGGATTGGCGACACAAGTATTTTTGCCCGCGTCGTGCCTGAACAAAAACTGCGGATCGTAAACGCGTTGAAGGGACGCGGGGAAATTGTGGCCATGACGGGGGATGGCGTCAACGACGCGCCCGCATTGAAATCAGCCCACATCGGCGTCGCGATGGGCGGTCGCGGCACGGACGTGGCGCGCGAAGCATCGGCGCTGGTCGTGCTGGACGACGATTTTTCCTCCATCGTCGCGGCCGTCAAGCTGGGGCGCCGCATCTTCGACAACATCAAGAAGGCGGTGGCCTATATTTTTGCGGTGCACGTTCCGATTGCCGGGCTTGCGGTAATCCCGATGTTCTTCCGCGATTGGTCGCCCCTGCTCCTGCCAGTGCATGTGGCCTTCCTGGAACTCATCATTGACCCCGCCTGCTCGATCATTTTCGAGGCGGAAAACGCGGAACCGAATGTGATGAAACGCCCCCCGCGTAATTCAAAAAACAGGTTGTTCAGCCGGAGTACGCTTCTGCTCAGCCTCTTACAGGGCGCCAGCGTGCTGGCAACAATTGTCGCCCTGCTGGCCGTCAGCGCCCGCCTGGGGCATGCCGACGAGAACTCGCGCCGGACGCTGGCGTTCATCGCGCTGGTGGTCGCCAATCTCGGCCTGATTCTCACCAATCGCTCCTGGACCCGCACGATCTTTTCGATGTTCCGGGAACCTAACCGGGCCTTGTGGTGGGTGGTGGGCGGCGCGGCCGTTGCGCTGACATTGCTCTTGAATGTTCCTTTCCTGCGTGCGCTATTCCACTTCGCCCCGCTCCACCTTGCGGACATCATGCTCAGTATCGCGGCCGGTATCGCGAGCATCCTGTGGTTCGAACTGCTGAAGCTGACGCCCTTCCTGAATAGCACGCCGGTTGAGAAGACTGGAGCAAAGTGAAGCACCCCGTGGCAAGCCACGGGGCATCTTTGCGGAACTCCGCCGAAGCCATAAGAACGAACCCGCCATTGCTAAAGCTACGGCGGGTCG
>VSJD01000240.1 GCA_008636095.1 Kiritimatiellota bacterium
AGCGCCATTCGTGTCAGACTTAAATATTAAACAATCAGATTAACAGCCAGTTCTCAGGCTAATCCTTTCGCTTTCCCCGTTGCGTTGCCATGGGCCCTCATGGTGTTCCTTGTCTATCTCGCCCGTCTGGTCAAGTATATTATTTAATATTTAAGTCCGATCCAGACGCCCAAAGCGTATATTTCACGGACGCTTCTTGCCCGTGAAATATACGAGTTAAGTGCTTTTCACGGTCCATAGCGGGCGCAGTGCTTCACAGTTCAACGCTTTTTCGCGCAGGTCCTGGAGCGTGTAGGCATATTGGTTGGTGGCTTCGAACCCGATCCGCGAATCGCGGCGCGCAATCGCGTGCAAGGTCACAGCAAGTTGTTGTTCCTCATCCAGGATCTCCAGCACCCGTGCGCGGGACGCCGCATCGGTCTTCGTCCGGTTGCGGACAAACACGATTTGCAGGTAAGTACTGCGAAAGTGACAATAGGCCGCGGTGGCCACCCGCTCCAAGTCATCAAACGTGGTGCGGTGGCCGGCATCCACGCGCGGCGCAGCCTGGCGCAGGATCTCAAGACCGCGGTGCCAACCCTCGCTCAGTTTGACAAACTGCTGCTCGAAGACCTCTTCGGGATAAATAGAACACCAGCCCTTCAGGCAGTCATAGGGATCGCCGACCATGGTGGCCGCGTAGCCGGTGGGTTCGGCGTAAAGCAGGTTTTTAGGACCGACATTTTGCGGTGCCACATACGCTACACTGACATCAAACGGGAACTCTCGGAATGCCGCGCTGAAGGTACGCCAGGCTGAGCGGATTGCATCTCCGGCGGCGCCGAAGCTTGCGGATGCCAATTGATCGGCGCTGTTTTTTAACAGATGCAGATTTCCGGCGGGATACCCACCCAGGGTCCAGCTTAACATCAGGCCCTTGACACCGGCTTTGGCCAGCCGGTCCAGATACTCCTCGACCAGGTCCGGGACCGGCAGGTAGGGGAGCGCGCTGCATTCCCAAGAATTATTGACCTGTACCTTGGCCACGGTTTTGAGCCCGCGACGGTGCGCATGCTCCCACAGCGATAGCGAGCGCGGACTGGGTCCCGGGTTGGAAATCGAATAATCCACGACCGACCCTTTTACGCCGCCGATATTCGTCGGTAAGCCCCATTCGCTGACGCACATAAGCCAGACGTCATCCGGTAACATATCCACGACCTCGTGCGCCCATTCCTTGTGCCAGGCCCAGTCCCAGACGATCACCGGCACCTTGGGGTTAACACTATGCACGCCTTCGGCAATCAGACGATTGACCTCCGCCACCATTTCGGCGGGGTTGCGCTGGGAACAGCGCGGGCAGGTGGTGACGACGGGCTCGGAGGAACTGCGCGAGAAACAATGCGTCAGGTTTTCCGACATGGTGATTGTAAAGACACCACCCAGGCGCGGCACTTGCTGAAACAACCATGCGGCGCCCCGCTTAAGCAAGTCCTGCACTTCCGGCAATGCCGTACATAGTGAACCATCTACACCGTTATATTCGATCCCTTTCAGTTCAGGATGTTCCTGGAAAAACGCCAGGGGCATACAGCGCGGTTCGTTGAGATAGGTAATCACGGAAATCCCGAAACGAGCCGTGCGCTCCGTGAGCTCGTGCAGGGATTCCAAGCGCCGCTCGTGGCCTTCGGAATAGCGGCCGAATTTGTCCCAGGGATAAAGCGTATATAAAATAACCGGCAGCCAGACGGCATTGACTCCCAGGGCTGCCAGGCGCGCCAAGAGCCCGTCAGGGTAGGGGTTGAGGGCGGGATTAATCAATGGATCGCCATAGACGGCGCAATATGAGTAGATAAGCCGTAAATCAAAATTGCGGTTGTCAGGAAAGGTCGGCGCTTTGATCGGGACAACCGATGCGGATAACTCGAAGTCTTTGAGAAATCCGAATGGCTCGTCGGTGTCCGGCGCCTGGATGTCGGGAAAATGACGCTTCATGCTTTCCCGAATTCGGCTGGTATGCTCGCGCTCGGAAGGTGTTAAAGCCCGGAATATCGCCGGCTCGACCTTCGGCTTCAAATTCCCTAATTTGCACCAGAGGAAATCCTCCTCTTTCAGGATATAAGCCAGGCGGTCGGCAGTCCAGCCCAGGAGCTCCAGCAATTGTTCATAAGGCAGGAGGTGCCAATTGGCCCGGATGATGGTCACATAGCCGCGTTCCAGCCAGCGCGGACTCACGTGCGGCGGTACGCGCAAACCCAAGTCGGCGGCCAGCTTAATAATTGTGGCCTCGTCGGTCTTGAGCACGCGCGCCAGGGTGGCCGGCGGAACCATTTCCCAGTTGCGCCAGATCACGGCCTGAAAACGGGTTGGGAAATGGGGAAAGGACAGGGCTTTAGGTTCGGTTCCAACAGGCAATTCTTTTATTGTAGTCGTTCTACTATGTTTATTCATTAAGGAATGCGTCCTGGTGCAATGTTTGCCTCGTCAAGGATCGGCTATGTCAAAAATCGGCGGTCCATCGCCGGGCTCAAGGGCACGGCGCCCTCGGCGGTGATTTCATAGCCGGTCTCGATGCGCGTGCCATTGAATTCCGGGTGCCCGAAAAAGCTGACATCCACGCAGACGGTCATGCCCGGCTTGAGGATGTCGTCGCTGTTGGGACCGAAAAAGGGCGACTCGGCCTCATGCAAGCCGATCGTATGCACAAACGGGCACACGAGGTATTTCGTGAACCCGTGTTTGTTAAAATAGGCCCGCGCCGGGGCGTCAATCTCCCGGCCCTTGCGACCGACGACCAGTTGTTCCTTGGTCAGACGGAATGCCTCTTTCAAATGCCGCAAGCACTCCTGCTGGCGCTTGGTATAATTGCCCGAGACCGGCAGGACGTCGCCTACCACGCCGGCATAGCCTTGCACCTTGGGCGCGATGCCGATCATCACCAGCTCGCCGGCCACCAGGGGCTTTGAGCTCGCCGTGGGCACCACGGCATTGGAACGCAGGCCGCTACCGACAATGGCGCTGAAGCCGAACCCAGTTGCCCCGCGACTGCGCGCGGCGAATTCACCCGCCGCGGCCACCTCGATTTCGGTGACGCCGGCGGCCACTTTGGCCTGCATGGCTTCGTAAGCACAGTCGGCCAGTTGAAACGCGGCACGAATTTGCGCGCGCTCCCATTCTGATTTTACATAACGCAGACGGACAAAGGCGTCGGTTATATCCACCAGTTCGCAATCGTGCATACCCTCCACGATCTGGCGGTAGCAGTCCGCCGGCATCCGTCCCCCGCCCACCAGGCCGATACGCTTGATGGACTTCAATGTGCGGTTCAGTTCCGCAAACAACATGGGAAAATCGCTGATGACGGCATTGGGATATTCCTCATTGGGTACCATGAACACGGGAAAGTTGCGCGTTTCCTTGATGGCGCTGTCCAGCTTGGCGAAGGGTTCACTCTCCGGGCCGCCCAGGATCATGGGTGAGCCTTCGCGCGGCACCAGCACCGCCCCGCTCTCAAACTGGGGACACCAGCCGGTCAGGTACCAGCCATTGCCGATGTTAAACTCGTCGTAATAAACCAGCGCCATATCAAGCTTCTGGTCCCGCAACAATTTGCGCACCTGTTCCATCCGTGTGTCCCGTTCCTGGTCAGTTAGATAGGCCATGGTTTGATCTCCTTATGGTTAATGGTCAACGATTAATGGTTAATGTCCCTGCAGTTCGCGCCGAGCCTCGAACTGTCACTGCATGGCGCCTGCCCTCCGACTTGTCCCGCCGAAGTGGCTTCACGTAGGGGGAAGCGCCCGGGCGAAGGAGGGTCTGTCACTTGCCCTCCACCGTCGTACTTTCGCGCACGACCAGTGTCGGCGCCAATTGAATACGGCATGTTGAAGTTGAGTTTTGCTCGCGGGCAAAGAGTTGTTCGACGGTTATCTGTCCCAAGCGCTGATAATCCATCTCTACCGTGGTTAGGCTGGGAATGGTATGCAGTCCGACCGGGAGTCCATCGCAGCCGGCCACGGCCACTTGCCGTGGAACGGCAATGCCCGCCTCATGCAGGGCCCGCAAGACGCCCAGTGCCATTTCATCATTTGTGAACACGGCGTCAAAGGATACGCCCGCTGCCAGCGCGGAGGCCACGGCCTGCCGGGCGCCCTGCGCGGTGAAATCCGTGGCCATGATCCGTTTCTCGTCTATACCCTCCTGACGCCACTGGAAAACTTCGCGGTAACCGCGTTCGATGTCCCGTGAAAAATAATGATCCACCGGACCTTTGATCAGCAGAATTCGCCGCCGCCCGCTGTCCAGGAGATGACGCACGGCCAGGCGGGCCGCCTCTACGTTGTCGAAGCCGATGTATTCATAAGGCCCGGTCAGTCCCGCGTTTCCGGTCTGATCCACGAGAATGGGGTGCGGTGCCAGGTCCAACAGGCTTTGCATCCGGTCGTTGGGGAAATAGCCGATGATCAGCAGGTTGGTTGGCTTGGTTCGGCGCAGGGCGTCACACAACATTAGAAACTGATCGTAATCGTTGCCGCACGTCCGGATCAGACAGTCGCAACTGTGCCAGCTGAGCTCGCGTTCGATGGCAACCATCAGGCGGGCATGATAGAGATTGCCGCCGCCGATGGCCGTGCCGATCACAATTTCTGTCGGTTGTCCGGCAACGGCAGGCGCTCGACGCGGCCGACCAAAGCGCCCATTGACCTGGTAACCGGATTTTTCCGCCATGGCTCGGATGCGCCGCTGGGTTTGCGAAGCCACGGATACCCCCGAGCGCAAGGCGCGGCTGACGGTCATGGGGCTGACCCCGCAGGCTTTGGCCAGGGCCGCCATGGTGAGCGCTTTCTTTTGGGAGCGAGCAGAATGGCGTTTCATACCGGATACTATAACAATAATAATGTTAAAGTCAACAATTATTTTTGGTATATAGGAAATTGGAGGTCAGAGCAAAAAACGAAAGGCCATGATGCGATCTCATGGCCTCTCGTTTTTTCGGTATGAACCGTGCGTGTTATTTTTTACTTTTCTTCGATTTTTTGGTCTTTTTGGCTTTCTTGACCGGTTTGCATCCGCAAGATTTACACATAATGCTCACCTCCTTTAGAGGAAAGGACAACTAAATTATTAATATGATAAAGCGTTCACTCGGTTATGTCAATCAAATTGTGGCGAAAAAAGCTTGCGTCACCCCTTTGCGCCGCTATCCTGTAGGTTTCTGTAGGTAATAACAACGGGAATGCCCATGTCCAAGAAAGCCTTGAACGAGCTGGCCGTCGTGCTGGCCGATACGCACGATCCCTCCGCCATGCGGGATTTGCTCGAGGCCCTGCTCACACCCCGGGAGCGGGTGCGGCTGGCCCTGCGTTGGCGCCTGGTCTGCCTGCTGACTTCCGGCATGCATCAGCGCTCGATTGCCCGGCAACTGGGCATCAGCCTCTGCAATATCACGCGCGGCTCCCGTGAACTGAAACGGCGGCCCGTGTTTCGACAGAAGGTCAGTCAATTTGTTCGTGATCAATGAAATTAGGCCCCGCGGCGGGGCACCTTTAACAACAGAGATTAGCCACAAAAATGCACAAGATTCACAAACATGATAAATTGATGCGCTTTTTTATGCTTTTTGTGTCCGTCAGTTGACGGATGGCAACTTTGTCCGCCGGAGGCGGATCCGCCTTTGGCGGAAAATTTCTTAGCATTAAAATAAAGCCGGGTGCAAGCCCGCCGAAAGGAATAATTCACCATGAGCCGTCAATTTAAAGTGTTGCTGAACGATGACGAGATGCCGCGCCAGTGGTATAACATCCAGGCCGACCTGCCGCACCCCCTGCCGCCGCCGGTGGACAAGGAAGGCAAGCCCATCGGGCCTGATGCGCTTGCCCCGGTGTTTCCCATGAACCTGATCGAGCAGGAGGTCAGCACCCAGCGCTGGATTGACATCCCCGAAGCCGTGATCGAAAAACTGCTCCTGTACCGGCCGAGCCCGCTCTGCCGTGCTTATGCCTTTGAAAAGGCGTTAAAAACACCGGCGAAAATCTATTACAAGAACGAAGGGGTTTCGCCTGCCGGCAGTCACAAACCCAATACGGCTATTGCCCAGGCCTATTACAACAAGGAGTTCGGCATAAAGCGTCTGACTACCGAAACCGGCGCCGGTCAGTGGGGTAGCGCCCTGGCGATGGCGTGCAAGCTGTTCGGGCTGGTATGCAAGGTGTACATGGTCCGCATCAGCTTTGAACAGAAGCCGTTCCGGAAAATGATGATGAACACTTGGGGCGCGGAATGTGTCGCGAGCCCCAGCAACCAGACCAACGCCGGCCGCGCGATCCTGGCGAAAATGCCCAATACGCCCGGCAGCCTGGCCATGGCCATCAGCGAAGCGATCGAGGATGCCGTCACCTCCAAGGACACCCGCTATTCGCTGGGCAGTGTGCTTAACCACGTGCTCCTGCATCAGACCATTATCGGGCTCGAGGCACAGAAACAGTTTCAGAAAATCGGGGCCTATCCGGACGTTGTCATCGGCTGTGTCGGCGGCGGCTCGAATTTTGCCGGCATCAGTTTCCCGTTCATCTGCGACAAGATTCATGGTCGGAAAGTCCGCATTATGGCGGTCGAGCCGGCGGCCTGTCCGACGCTCACCCGCGGTCCCTTTGTCTACGACTCGGGCGATGTGGCCATGATGACGCCACTCCTGGCGATGCATAGCTTGGGCCACACTTTTGTGCCCAGGCCGATCCATGCCGGCGGATTGCGCTACCACGGCATGGCGCCGCTGGTGAGCCACGTCATGCGCGAAGGGCTCATGGAGGCGTGTGCCATCAACCAGTTGGAATGTTACCGCTCAGCCGTGATGTGGGCGCACACGGAAGGTTTTATACCCGCGCCGGAAACGTCGCATGCCATTGCCGCTGCCGCGCAGGAAGCCGTCCGCGCCCGCGAGGCAGGTAAGGAAACGACCATTCTGCTGAACTGGTCCGGTCACGGGCTCATGGACCTGACCGGGTACGAAAACTTCCTGACCGGCAAAATGGTTGATGCCACTTTGTCGGAAGACGACCTGGGCAAATCGCTCCAGTCGCTAAAAGGCCTGCCCCAACCGCCGAAGCTGTGATAATAGCCGGTGCGCGGGCTGGGCGCGGTTAACGCTTGCGGCGAACTCCGCCTATGTTACCGATGGATATTATACGGGCAGATCCGATCAAAATGGAATGGAATAGCCGCCTGTTTTCACATTTAAAATATCGCCAGAGTTTCTTATATTCGGAGATCGGTTGTTCGGTCCATGGTGTACCAAGACACGGAATTTAGATTCAAAGGAGATGACAAGTCATGTTACCTCTCAGAATATGTCTTTTCGCCGTGGCCTTTGGCGGAATCATGGTCTTGCCAACACTCTTTTTCACATGGCCGGATAATACCGCCGGTGCGCGGATATACTTGTGCATATACGATTTGCCCGCATCCATGCCAACCAGACTGGTGGAGTACTGGGTCTATATGTTTTTTGCCTGTAATGTGGCTATTGGCGCAATTTTTCTTTTTGCTGGTCTTTGTCCACGTAAAAACCGCCAACTCATTACAGTCCTGGCCTTAATCCTTATCCTGCTGGGACTGGCGGTCATGTTTCATGCTTGGCGGCTGCAGCTTGCACTTAACCCTTACATATTTGACCTTATTTGTTGCTGGGTATTTGGTCCTCTGATACTGTATTTCAATTTGAAGCACAACAATCATGCTTCTTGATCAAAGACCGTAGCGTTCTGCGCAAAAACCATTCCTGTAACGGCCGAGTCTGCTTTGCCGCTCCTATACCTTTGAGCAGGTGCTGAAGACGGTGGCGGCTCAAATTTTACCGGCAACAGTTAAATCACGCCAGTCGCTAAAAGGCCTGCCCCAACCGCCGAAACTGTAGTAATAGTCAGTGCGACAGCTGCGATTCTTTGTCTCTTACGGTGCGGGTGTTTGTTCCGTAGGTGCGGTCGTTACCACCGGCGCGGCGGGGGAATTCGTGGCGGCAGGTATTGAAGCGGGCAAACTGTTTGTTGCGGTCGGTGTCGGTGCCATTGTGGTGACTGGGGCGGCGGTTGTGCTGACCGCCACCGGGGTTGGTGTCGTGTCTATTGCGGGTGTTGCCGCCGGAGCAGTCGTTAAAGCTGGAGCGGTAGTTACCACCAGTGCGTCGGGGGCCGAAGTGGTCGTCACCACCGGAGTGGTCGTCACCACCGGAGTGGTCGTTACTACTGGCGCGGTCGTTACCACCGATGCGGGTGTTTCACCCGACGCGGTTGTTACCGCCGGCTTCAACAAGTCGCCGGCAAACAGCGCTTTGACTTGTTCGGGCGTCAATGTGATCTGGAAAAACATCAGGTCATCAATTATGCCATTGGGCGCCATGGACTGGGCCGCACCGCCGAAAACCAGGGCTGCCGCCGCTGCCATCGGCCGCTTCATCATCTCGTCGCTCGGATAATCCAGGCCATCCACATACATCACCCATTGGCCTTCCGCGTTCCAGGTAATGGCGATATGATGCCAGCTATTCTGCCAGTCGGAGGGTGTGAAGGCGATCCCGACGGGCGCCAGCTGGAGCTTGCCGTTGACGTGTTGAAGAGTCATCAGGCTTTTCATGATCTGCAAAATCGTGTCACGGGTGCCATCCCGGGCGTCCCAATTTGGCAGGAACCAGAAGCTGATGGTTCCGTTCTTGCGCCAGCGGCCGAAGTAATTGTCCTTTGTGCTAATCGTCAACGTTTCATTGGAAAGGACCATGCCACCCGGCGCCCAGGCTTGCGGCGCGGGGCCCGCGCCGGTTCCAGCGTAAGGCATGGCGCGTGTTTCCAGTTGCAGGCCGTCGGCATAGAACGTGGTTTTTGAACTGTCGGTTGTTACGATCGCCAGTTGCAGGCGCGCCTCGATATTTGTGCCCGGTGGCTCGCCTGGGCGAAGCGCTCCGGCGGAGCCTGGCAGGAGTTTTTTCCAGTCGGCCTCGTGCTTGGCGCCAATGCTCATGGCCGGGAACGGAGCGTTAAATGTGCAGAAAAACCGTTTCCATTCGTTGCTTAAGTCCACATACACGGTCTCGCCGACTGTATCGCTGTCCATATCTTTCAAAAAAAGCTTCAGATTACCCTGACCTTTAAGGTAAACGGAGGCCACGTAATACGCCGGCACAATGGATGCGCCGTTATACAGTGCTTTTTCCACCTTGAGCTCGAGGGCCACGCCTTCATCGCCGACTTCGCCCTTGGTCGTGACGGCCAGCGCTTGTTTGCCTTCCCACGGTTTTTCCGCAATTCCTGCCAAAGCCGATCCGTTTAGCGGCTGGAACATGGATACTTCCTTCATACCTGCCTGGCTGGGGCTGTACAGGTTCGCGTGGGCCGATTCCACGATCAGGCCCTGGCCGAATTTGCCGGCAACCAGCCGCGGCATGTTGGCGCCAAGTTCCTGGTCGTTGAGGAAAGCGGGTGATTCCCGCTGAAATACCACGGGGATGTCAAAGTCCCCCGCAGTGGGTTCGGGCATGATTCCGGCATCAAACGAAAAGCGGGCAATCATATTCTTTACCGGGTCTTCCGGCGGTTTGGGTTCGGCATCAGCCGGGACGCCGGCATCGGCCGGGACGCCGGCAGCGGCCAAAACGTTGGTATCGGTCACGGCATTGGTGTTGGCCACGGCATTGGTATCGGCGGAGGCGACCGTGGGCTCAGCAGTAACCACGGCGTTGGTTGCGCCGGTGGCATTGGTTTTGATATCGGCTTCCTCCTGAGCATGGAGTAATCCGGCGTTTAGCAGACTCGCGAGCATTCCAAGGGCGATCATTTTTTTCATGGTGTGCATCCTTGTCTTTGGCATAATGACGACTGGTTAAAGTAAATCACGATAGCGGGGGATTCGCCAGTAAAAAATGAAACAAGGCGCATTCATTCCACAACCTGAGGTTCGGGCGCGACTACGCGCCGTCGTGGGAAATTTTACCTCCCGGGAGTGGCAGGACTGGCGTTGGCAGGTGCGGCATAGT
>VSJD01000239.1 GCA_008636095.1 Kiritimatiellota bacterium
GTCCGCTCCCTGGCGGCGCTGGAGCAGTCATCACTGCTGGAGCAGTCATCACTGCTGGAGCGGTCATCACCGCTGGAGCGGTCATCACCGCTGGAGCGGCTGTTGCCGATTCGGCCGGCTGAACGCGCGCGCTGGCGCGCGCTCCTGCGGCGTTATCCTTGTCGCATCACGCCCTATTATATGTCCTTGATCCGCTGGGACGATGTCACCGATCCGCTCCGGCGCCAGTGCCTGCCGGACCTCCGCGAATGCGAAGCCCTTGCCGGAGTGGCCGAGGATCCATTAGGCGAGTACCGGCACTTGGTGGTACCCGGCCTGGTGTACCGGTATCAGGACCGTGCCCTGGCGCTCGTCACGAGCGAATGCGCCCTGTTTTGCCGTCACTGTACGCGGAAGAATTTTTGGCGGTATGGCCGGCCCGCACCAACGCGCGCTTTTTTACGGCGGATTGTGGATGCCGTGGCACACCTTGCCAGTGTGCGCGAAGTAATTGTATCCGGTGGTGACCCGTTGCTCCTTGATGAGGATCTGCTCGACTGGTTCCTGGGAGCCTTGCGCGCGATTCCGCACGTGCAGGTGCTGAGGATCGGCACGCGCGTACCGGTGGTTTTGCCGATGCGCGTTACACGTTCATTGTGCGCGTGCCTGGAGCGGCATCGGCCGCTTTGGATCAATACCCAATTTAACCACCCGCGCGAACTCACGCCGGCGGCGACGCAGGCCTGCGATCGCCTGCTCCGGGCCGGTTTGCCGGTGTCCAACCAGACCGTGCTCCTGCGCGGCGTGAATGACGATTTTAAAACCATGAAAGCCCTGTGTAACGGGCTCCAGCGAATCATGGTGCGGCCTTATTATCTATTTCAATGTGATCCGGTCCGTGGGGTAGGGCATTTCAGTACGCCGTTGCCCTTCGGGGTCCGGCTGGCCGAGCAGTTGCGCGCCGGGCTGGGGGGTCTGAGCGTGCCGCAGTTCGTGGTTGATTTGCCGGGTGGCGGTGGTAAAGTCCCGCTCCAGTCCGCGCATATCGTTTCCATGACCAGCCGCAAGGTAGTTCTGCGCGGGTTCCAGGGAGAACGGTATCATTACATCAATGAATATCCATGCAGGATCGGGAATAGACCATTAACGCAACCAAAGAAAGGAAGCGGAGTCTTATGAAGCCTGCCATTTGCCATTACAGTCTGCATCGCCGATGGAAAGCGGAAAATTGGACGCTGGATCGGTTAATGGAGGAAGTCAAGCGGCTGGGTCTCGTAAATATCGATGTGCATGCTGGTATGCTCGGCGCGCCGGACGGCGCCGCGGCCAGAATCAAATCAGCCTTGGCGAAATCCGGGCTGACCCTGTCCGGTTTCTCAATGTCTAACGACTTTAGCTCTGATAAGCCGGAAGAATTCCGCGCGCAGGTTGACACGGTCAAACGGTGGATTCAAGTGGCGGCCCAGGTGTGCGCACCGGTTTCCCGTATCTTCGGCGGTAATCTATCCATTCAACATCGCAATGATCCCGTCCTCCGGAAACAGAAATACCGGCAGATCATGGATGGCCTGGGCGAAGTGACCCGGGAAGCGGAAAAACACAACTTGATTCTGGCCCTGGAGAATCACGGCGGACTTCCCTGCACGGGTGAGGAACAGGTGGAAGTCATTCGCGCGATCAATTCGCCTTCACTGAAAGCCACCATTGATGTCGGCAACTACATGAACGGCGGGCAAGAGGGCCATATCGGCAGTCGCTTGGCGGCCCCCTACGCCGCTTATGTCCATTTCAAGGATTTTATCAAAGTGGATGATTCGAAATTACCCTGGGGTTGGAATGTTACGGCCTGTGGGCTTGGCGAAGGCGCGGTCAATCATCGGGCTTGCCTGGAGGCTTTACGGGATGCCGGCTACAACGGGTTCGTGGCCCTGGAATACGAGGGCGTGGAAGACGAGCAGACCGGCGTACCGAAAAGCGTCGCGTATATGAAACGGGTGATGCAGGGATTCTGATCGAGCTTGGTTCCGCTTAACCCGGCTTGGTGGAAAACCGCAACCAGCCGAAATCCGTGGCGGGATTGAGGTAGCCCCAGACCCCGCGGCCTTGGACCGGCTGGGTTTTGACCCACGAACAGAACGCCGTGCCTTCCTGGCCCGCCAGCGGTCGGCTCAACACTATGTTGATGCGGAGGGGGTTGCGGAGCGCACTGTTTCCGGTCAAGCCCAGCGCCCGGAAGGGCAGCCGGAGGATTGCCGACCAGCCGGCCGGATCAAGACGCGAACGTGCCCGCCAGGCATGGTTGGGGCGTGGAATATAGCCGTCGTCACGGATACATTGAACGGCGCCGTCCGGGCTGAGTGCAAAGATAATGCGCGGCAACGTCCGCTGGGGTTCCACATACACCCGCAGACAATGTTCGTGGAAGGGGTTGGGCAGTTGGCCGGCGTCCCGGCTGGCGCGGCAGAGGAGCCCGAAATAGAGTGCCGTGGCGTCGTAACCGGCCTGCCAAAAAACCCGGCAATCCGGCGCGGCATCCTTGGACAAGGGCAGATGATCGCACGGATCGTAGGCGCATTTGAGTCGGCGCTCGGCATTGAATTTCTGATGAAGCCAATGGGTACATTCCGCCTGCGGCAGTGCATCCCAGAGCGCGTCCTCGGCGAGGGCGTCCATCGTGGGCGCGTTTGCCAGCGGGTGGCAGGTGTAAACTGCACCGGCCGGCTGTTCGCCGGTATACTCCGGAAAGAGCGATTCCTGATGCCGCGCCTTCCGCGCCACGACGGGAAATTCGTGCTGCAGCAGCCAGCGCAATTGCGCCATGCGCCAGCGGATCAGAGCCGGGAAGTATTTATAGCCCTCGGCCTCGGAATGAAATCCCAGGCGCGAATCGGCGGCGGCCAGGGGCAATAAGGCGGCGTCATTTTTCAGTTCGGCCCGGACAATCGCCCGCATGGCCTGCAGGATGCGGCCGCGTTTGGCGCTCAGGCGTGCTTCGGCCAGGGTCTCGCGCAGAGCGTAGAAATGAAGGATATTGTAGCCGCTCTGGAACTGAATTCCCAGTGCGGTGACAATTCCAATATCCTTGATCCGGTCGGGATTGGTCTGAAAACGGCGCCGCAGTCGTTGCATGATGCGGACCCCCCGGTTCCAATGCGTGGCCATGCGCCGACAGAGCGTAAGTTGTTCGGCCAGCGTAAACCCATTCGTGACGCATTCGGCGATATAATCGCCGGACGGCGGATAGCCGACCTGCCAGGTTGGGGCGAGCGGCCGGCGTTGCGGCACAAGGTGGAGCGGCCATACCGGGCCGTCATGCATGGGCCCAAAGTAGCCGAAGATATGGGCCGTGGGATACTGGGAATAGCCCTGCTGGAAACACTGCCAAGCCTTGACGATTGCGGCGGCATGCCGGCCCCAGTCCCGTTGCGCGAGTGAGAGCAGGAAATCCCGCTCTCGCGCCGGGAACGGCGCAAACGAGAGCAATCCGGCCGCCTGGGTCATGAGCGAGGGATACGTGCCGAAATACCAGGAATGCATGGCAGCGCTGACCCCGAGGCGGTGCATGCGGCGATATTTTTGATAGAGAATCCCCGGTGCCGGCACAACCTGCGTCGTGGCGACTTCGTGGGAGCAGGAGACCTGCAGTTTGGCCGAGATCCGGGTGCCCTGCCGCCGGGCCGCTTTGGCGCAGTCCCGGAACAGGTTGCTCGGGCCCACATAGGACAGCCAGTAATCCCAGGTCGGTCGCCATTTGCCGAGTTGCAGTTGGCCTCCGCCGGTTTCAAAATTATGTTGTAAAATCACATTGGCGGGGATATGTCCGGCCGCTTCCACTGTTTTTTCAGCGCCCCAGCAAATGAATTGACCGTAGGACCAGGCAATCAGTTCAGCCGCCGGGTCCACCATCTGCATGCCGCGCGCCAGGCCGGCGAGCGTATCCGCCAACACGGCCCAGGGTTGACGTTTCGAACACCGTGGGCAGGTGTTCGGTTCGGGCCAACTCCCTTCGTCTGGGATCGATTGAGAATAACAGTGTGTGAAGCGTTCGCCTACCGGAATCACCATCAAGCCGCCGAGCCCCGGCACTTCGCTAAACAGGGTACGAGTGGCTTCTTCGAGATAGGCCTGTCCCTTAGCCGTGCTGGTGCAGAAGGCGTTGTTATGCCCTTTGAGGTCCGGGTGGGCTGCGGCCGCGGCCGCGATCTCGGGTTGTGGCCAGGAGAAAGCCGCCGGTTCAATGCAGAACGGATAAATTTTAATGCCGTAACGCCCGCATTTCTGCACCACTTGCCGAAGTTTTGCAAGCCGCGGGCCGGCGTTCCGGCCGTACTCCGGAATGATTTTAGAGGGTACCGTGTTAAAAAAATGGATCGTCAGCCAGAGTCCATTGACCCCCTCGTGCGCCAGCCGGTTCAGATACTCGTCCGGGTAATAGTCCACCTCGTCGGCTAGTTCATCCTTGCACTTTGGGGGACGGTTGATGGGCCCGTAAAAACAGCGCGAGATGCGAGTGCGGATGAGCGGCTGGCGCGTGAAGCGGCCGCGGGGCAGGAACGGACCACCCCGGCGCAGGAGTTCATCTTCAATCCAGACCAGGCCCCGGCGGATGCCTTCGGTATCATTGGCGCCCAGTTCGCATTCGGTGTCACTGATGCGCAGATGGTATTCCTCGCGCATTGGCGTTTGTACCCGGCGGGGCACCACGGGATAAGCGCCGTCACGGCGCAACCCCACCGTGCTTAAAAAATAGCGGAAATCGCGGAAGGCAGTGTCGAGCAGACGATGCGCATCGTCAAACTGCGGCTCGAGCCGGAGTCCGTCCGGAAAAAACACTTCGCTGGATTGCGGTTTGCGTTGGGCCCAAACGACGTGTTGATGATACGGCTTGGTCCTCAATTCCTCGATGAAGGTCCAGTTCTGCTCTGCCGGCGGAGGGGGTGTTTTGGTCAGGTCGAAAGTCATGGTACCACGCGCTTATTCAAATTATCTGATACCTGGATGCGTTCCATCGCCATTCCGTCATTCCGATGAACACAAGCATACGACGTCCATCCGGCCGGTGCAAGTCGGCCGTTGCGATGATTTTTTTCAATGATTATTATCGCACTGCCGCCGGAACTTTGGCATCCTATTGCCGACCAGAACCTGGTTTAATAGGGAGAGCTGATTATGCCAACCTGGATTAACGAAGGCGGCCCGGACCGGGAGATATCGAGCCGGGAAACCGACACCTGTCTTAAGTGCGTGGTGAACGCCTTGCCGGCGGGCCTGAAAAAAGTTCTGCTCATTCCCCCGGACTTTTCGCGCTTTCATTCCGGGGCCGGCGCGATTTGCAGTCAGCTTTACAAGCTCCTGGCGAAGCGTGCGGCCATCGAGCTCCTGCCGGCCCTGGGGACGCACCGGCCGATGACTGCGGCCGAAATCACGCAGATGTTTCCCGGCGTGCCGCACGACCTTATCCGGATCCACGACTGGCAGAAAGGTTTGACCCCGATGGGTGCTATTCCCGGTGAGCGCCTGCGCGAACTGAGCGGCGGCAAGGTGGATTACCCCATCAGCATTGAGATAGATCAACTTATTGCGCTGGGCAAGCACGATGCCATTATTTCCTGCGGGCAGATTGTGCCCCACGAGGTTATTGGCATGGCCGGTGGCAATAAGAATATCCTGGTCGGCTGTGCCGGGCCGGACACCATCAACAAGAGCCATTTTCTGGGTGCGGTCTGCAACATGGAAAGCATCATGGGCCGCATCGAGAGTCCCGTACGCACCCTGCTCAACGAGGCCGAGGATTGTCTGCTGGCCCACTTGCCGCTCACGTATGTCCTGACCGTGCGCGCCAAGAACGCCAAAGGGCGGCTGGTAACGCGCGGACTCTTTGCCGGGAATGACCGCGAAAGCTTTTGTTCCGCTGCGCGCCTGAGTCAGCAGGTCAACATCGTCAAGACACCGTGCTTGAAAAAAGTGGTTGTCTATCTTGATCCCGGCGAATTCAAGAGCACTTGGCTGGGTAACAAGGCGATTTACCGTACGCGTATGGCCCTGGCCGACAACGGCGACCTGCTGATCCTGGCGCCCGGCCTGGTCGAGTTTGGCGAGGCCGAGATCAACGAACGCATGATCCGGCGCTATGGTTACCGCGGTACGCCCGCGACCCTGCGCGCGGTGGCCGAAGACGCCGAATTGCGCAACAGCCTGGGCGCCGCCGCCCATCTCATCCACGGTTCCAGCGAGGGCCGTTTCACGATCACGTACGCTCCGGGGGGCTTGAGCCGCGCTGATATTGAAGGCGTCGGGTTCCGGTATGCCGACCTGAAGAGCGCCTTGGCGCGCTACAATCCGGCGAAACTGGAAGACGGCTTTAATACCCTGCCGGATGGGGAGGAAATTTATTATATTTCCAATCCGGCCCTGGGGCTTTGGCAAGCGGAAGAATGATGCAAACATCGAACGTTGAACATCCAACATCGAACATCGAACGAAAACAGGCGTTTCGGATATTTCGATGGTGGATGTTTTCTGCCCTCTGGAGAGTTGGGATTGAATGTTAAATGTTTGTTTTACGATAGATTAACACGGCCTGTTCCTCGTATTATTTCCAGTCATTCGATGTTGGGCGTTCGGCGTTGGGTGTTCGATGTTTGCTTTACAGTAGATTGATATGGACCGTTCCCTCGTATTCCTTTCCGTCACGGCGTCCTATTCGCACACGAATTTGGCGGCTTGGATATTGCGCGCCTACGCTGAGCGGGCGGGCGCGCCCCGCGTTTTACGGGGCTGGCGCTGGCATGAAGCGGAAATGTCTCAGAACGATTCGTTGCATACGGCCTTGATCCGCCTCGTGCGCCTGCGACCGGCCGTTCTGGCCACGACCGTTTATTTGTTCAACCGCGCGTTTCTGCTGTCGCTCCTGTCCCGTTTCAAGGCGCTGTGTCCCCGATGCCGTATCGTGGCGGGCGGCCCGGAATTCCTGGGCGACAACCGTGAGTTTTTCCGCCAATTCCCTTTTGTGGATGCCGTAATACGAGGTGAAGGCGAGCAGGCTTTTGTCCAATGGCTGCAGTTGATGGACCAGCCCGAGCAACAGGCTGACATTCCCGGATTTTGTGGCTTGGTTGCTGGCCGTTATGTGGATAACGGGATGGCGGCAGGTGTCGAGCGCCTGGACGATATTCCCTCGCCGTACCCTAAGCACATGGATGGGTTTCGCAAGCCGTTCGTGCTTTTGGAAACCTCGCGGGGGTGTGCCAACCAGTGCGCGTTCTGCACCAGCGCCGGCGTTCCTGTCCGCACGGTTTCCGCAGATCGCATTCGTCGGGACTTGCGGTTGATCAGCGCGCACGGCGTTCCGGAAGTACGCCTCGTGGACCGGACCTTCAATGACCGTCCCGTTCGCTGTCTTCCGCTTATCCGCATGTTTCGCGACAAGTTTAAGGGTCTGCGCTTTCATCTCGAAATAGATCCGGCCCGGATGACACCTGCGGTCCTGGATGAACTGGCGGCCGTTGTGCCCGGCCGGTTCCATCTCGAAGTTGGTGTTCAGAGCCTGAATCCGGCGGTTCTGCGCGCCCTGCGGCGACAAGGCACGGCCAGGCGTTTGCTGAAAGGAACGGCTCAGCTATGCGCTCTCCGTAACCTAGAGGTGCACGTGGACTTGATTGCCGGTCTTCCGGGCGCTACGCTCGGAGACGTGTTTCATGACCTGAAAATTCTGATTCCGCTTAACCCGGGTGAGATCCAGGTTGAGGTGTTGAAACTACTGCCTGGCACCCGGTTGGCCCGGGAAAGAGATCACTGGCAGATGGTGGCCGCTCCCCAGCCGCCGTATGAAGTGTTGCAAACTTCAACGATGCGTGCCGAGGAAATGGATGCCGCGAGAAAACTATCGAACCTGGTGGATTGGTTCTTCAATGTTGCGGAATTACGGCGGGTGATTCTGCTGGCGACCAAAATCATGCCGCGTTTCTGGGAGGATTTGGTTATGACCTGCGAGCGGATCCAGGAGTCACCGTTTGCGCCCAGCCTGGAAAACCGGTTCCGCCTGCTGGATGCTTTTTTCCGCGGCCGGAACGCCGGCAGCGACCGGGACTTGCTCCTCAGGCACGCGCTCCATTACGCCTGGCTCAAGCACGGTTTCAGTGCCCAGCATGGGATCTGCCGGGCTTCTCCCTGGAAAGGGCCCATTCCGGAATCGGCCGTCCTGGTTGAAGGGGAGGCCGCCGTGCGGCCCGCGCGCGTGTTTCGGGCGGACTTGGATCGGTCCTATTTGTTTGCATATGCGCGGGCGCGCCCGGCCGCCGCAGTGTATCAGTTGGAGGCCTAATGCCGCTCGATAATCGGCTTGTTGGCCAATCCCGCCGTGCTATACTCGCCGCACTGACTGAGGGATAAAACGTATTCGTTGCATAGGAAACAACATGGCGAAAATCAGGCCCAGCGGAGGCTACCGCGACCTGCGCAGTTTCCAGATAGCAACCATCATTTATGATGCCACCTATTGGTTCTGTGAGCGCTTCCTTGAACCGCGCTCGCGAATGAGTGACCAAATGGTGCAGGCCGCACGCAGTGGCCGGCAGAATATTGCCGAAGGCAGTCGCGCATCCGCCACCTCCTCCCAGACCGAACTTCGTCTGATGAACGTCGCACGTTCCAGCCTGGAGGAACTCCTGCTCGACTACGAAGACTTTCTGCGGCACCGCCGCCTGCAAAAATGGGCGCCGGATGCTCCCGAAGCACTGGCCGTCCGGAGGATCGGGCACAATCATCCGTCCGATCTTTCCGATGAACAGCGCTACGCACTCTATGCCAAATGGCTTGATCACGATGACCCGGCCATGCGCGCGAATGCTTTGCTGTGCCTGATCAACCAGGCCAACTACCTGCTCGACAAACAAATAGAGGCGTTGGAAGCGCAATTCATTGAAGAGGGCGGCTACAGCGAACAACTGGCCGTGGCGCGCCTGGCCGAGCGTAACCGCAGAAGAAACGATCATCAGTCGGATCCGTCCGATCGGTCTGATCGGGCGGATCGGACGGATCCCATTCCCTCTTGCCCAAAATGCGGCAAACCCATGGCCCTGCGCACGGCCCAAAAAGGCAAACAAACAGGAAAACAATTCTGGGGCTGTTCCGGTTACCCGGAATGCAAAGGTCTCGTGGACATTTGAATGATCCGTCAGATCCGGCCGATCTGAAAGGAACCAAGCATGAACGATCGTGAGCGGTTTCTAAGAACGATGCGCTATGAACCTGTGGATCACCGGCCGTTACACCTGGTTGGCGCCCTGCGAGGTGGCCGCGGGAATGGATCCGGTGGCATTGCGCCGGACATTCGGCAAGTCCCTGCGCTTGTTTGGCGGGTTCGACAAGCGATTGGTGGCGCAGGGCAAAGCCGCAATCGACGCGGAATTCCGGCGGCTTCAGCCGGTCATCAAGGAGGGCGGGTATTTGCCGGCCATTGATCATTCCGTGTCGGCCGACATCTCCTGGGACAATTATCGCCACTTTGTTGACGCGGTACGGAAGGCGTCGGCCCAGATAGCGTGACGATCGGGAGGCGCGCGTTCTGCTGGAATATTTTCTTTGCATGCATCACCGGTTTGATATGCTGAGCTTCTTGTTGTCCATAATCTTCAGCAGGAGAAAAAATTAATGCAAAATATTCCCGTTCTTACGGTGTGCGAACAAACCCTGGCGCAAGCTTACGAGAAGGCGCTGATTGCCTTGTATGAACGCGGTATCGCCTTCCGCACACAGTACGACAAGCCGGGCGATCCCCCCAGCCTGGACTGCACCCTGAACATGACCATCCTGGATCCGCTGGCCGATCCGATGATTCACAAGGCCTTTCCCGGCGGCATCGAGGACCTGCACGAATATGTCATGGAAGTGCAGGGCGTCAAAGATCACTGGGTAAAGAACCTGAACGATCCCACGGATACCCGCTGGGAATACACCTACCACGGTCGTCTGCAGAATTACGGCCAGTGGCGTGAAAAGCGCGACGGACAATCCATCTGGA
>VSJD01000242.1 GCA_008636095.1 Kiritimatiellota bacterium
CGGGGCCCCTGGCCGTGAACCAGGTTGAACGGGTCATTGCCAAGCTGGCTGACCAGCCGTTCACCCGCCAGGCGCAGATGATCACCTGGATGCCGAACCTGGACCTGGATTGTTATGATCCGCCCTGCTTGCAGTCAATCTGGTATCGGATTGTGGAGGATGAGCAGGGCGTCGGCTGGCTGAACTGCAATATCCGGTTCCGCAGTAATGACGCCTGGGGCGCCAATTTCATGAACATGTTCGGATTCACCCTGTTCAACCGGGATATCATTGCCGCCGGGGTGGCCCAGCGCCGAAAAAAGGAACTCCGGCTCGGGCGTATGAACTGGCAGGCCGATTCCTTCCATATTTACGGCAAGGACATTGCCGGCGCCCGCCAGCGGTTGTTTGACCGCCTGGCCACCACGCGCTTCGAGGACCGCGTCTATAATTTTTACGACCCGGATATCCAGGAGATTTACCAGGAGTCGGAAGCCGCTATTCGTGAAAAAATACGGGCCTATGATGCCGGGCAGGGAGGGCATTAAAGCGTATGGGTGTATGGGAGTAATGGCGTATGGGGGTGAAGAGTTCCGTCCGTACGCCCACACTCCCTTACACCCTTACTCCCACACGGACCGTCGCCGATCTGAACACCGAACACTTTGTGAGTAACCCGATCAGATGACCAATAATTAATTACAGGAGTCATTAATATGGCCAGAGCACCGAGCAAGATATCAGCGGACTGGTGGGATTACACAACGCTTGATGAGCGCCTGTTGCGCGACGCGGCGAAGCTGACGGAAAAAGACATCCGCCAGCTGGCCCGACCGGGCTTTAAGGTCGCCTTTTACGAGACCCTGGAAGAATTTTACGCGGCCGAGGCCATGGAATACATTACGGCCTGGCGCCAGTCCACGGCCGATAACCCCGCCGGCATCTGCGGACCTATCGGACCAACCGAACAACTGCCAATCGTGGCCCGGATGGTCAACGATCTCAACCTGAATCTGAAGGAAGCCGTGTTTTGGGGCATGGATGAGTGGTTTGAAGACGGGAAGGAAATGCCGATCACCAATCCGCTCTCCTTCAAGCGCGCGGACATGGAACTGTGCTTTAACCGCATTCGCAAGGAATTGCGGCCCCGGCCGGAAAACCTGCATTTCCCCGCCCGGGATGTCAAGGCTTACAGCGCAACCTACAACCAGGCCCGGTGCCTGGTTATGCAGGGTGGGCAGGGTGAGGTGAAGCACTGGGCGTTCAATGATCCGCCCAAGCGCGCGGGAAAATACAAGGCGCATCCGCCCGCGCCGGCGGAATTCCGCAAACTTGCCACGCGGGTGGTGGATCTGCATCCCATGACGATAATTCAGAATGCGCGCACCTCCGGTGGCGGCCAGGTCTTCCTGGTGCCGCGGCAGGCGCTGTCCGTCGGTCCGCAGGAAACCTGGAAGGCGGAAAAGGTATCCATCTGGCATCCAGGCCATCATGACAACAAGTTCGGCATCCGGCTGACGACGCTCATGATTTCCAAGCGCCTGCCGGATGCGGCCGTGCCCATGTCGCTTTTGGCGGACCATCCAAACGTCCAGTTCAATTTCTATCGTCCGGCCATTGGTTCCTGCGCGACGGAGATGCACTGATGGGGCGGAGGCCGGACACCGGACGCCAGATGCCGGTCTGCCCGCCATAGTGCTTGGACGACGGCGAGACGACAGACGACGGAAGGCAGAGAGTTCGAGGCTCGGCGAGAACCGCGAAGTCGGACGACGGAAGATCGGAAGCCGGAGGTCGGAAGGCAGAGATCAGCGGTCAGCTTGCCCTGCGTAGCCTTGGCGAAGCAGGGAAGTCAGAATACGTCCGGCGATCAGGAAACGAAAAAATCCGGCTGGGCTCGGCCAATTTTCCGGCATGGAACCGAACGCCCTCTTTCGCGAGCAGATCCAGTTTGCGGCGCAAGGCGGTCCCTCTGCACCGGCCCATGAAACCGCCTGGCGTCAGGTCTGAGGCAATCACCCGGTGGCAGGGCACTTTCGGCGCATACGGGTTGTGCTTTAAGGCCTGGCCCACGGCGCGGCAGGAGCAACAGCCCAGGCACTCGGCCAACTGCTTGTAGGTTGTTACCTGCCCGCGCGGAACTTGCTCCAGCGCGGCATACACCCGTTTCTGGAATGGCGTCGGCATGAAGTTCAGCTTACGCCAAATTCAGGTTAAAGCAATTCGTGCTATCCCTGGCTTTGGTTATATTTTACAAAAATCAGATTACATTTCTACGGGACAGTAACGAGTGTGCCTTTGGGAACATATTCATAACACCCTATATCCACAATGCCGCTGAATCTATCTAACCGCCGATGCCCGTCCAGATCAGCCGCGCCGGTCATCCAACTCTGATATGTTCCCTTATTCACGCAGGGCGAATTCGCTGCCAGACGATAATTCCCGGTGGCCTGCCCAATAAATTGCGGGTCAGAATCGGTGTTCCCCGTTCCGGACCTTATCGGCCCGGAACATACATAACTGAAAGTAGCCGTGCTCACGTCTACATAATAGTTGCTACCGGTTCCGGCTGACGTATTTCCCCAGACGATACAATTGGTCAGCGTTGTGTTGGTGGTTTGATAGAAGTACAGTCCCCCACCATAATGTGGGCTGCCATTGTTCCCAACAATCGTGCAACTGTTCAGTTTTACTTGATCATTCCACAGAAACGCGCCGCCGCCGCAATAAATACCGGAATTTCCGGCAATCAGACAATTATTCGCTTCCGTGTTGTATATCATTTGGACGCCGCCGCCAAAATTTGACGACAAATTCCCGACAACTATGCAATTGTTCATTATCGCCGGGTTAGGACTACCCCTCAAAAATACTCCTCCGCCATACGACCCGCAAAAATTATTGGATATTATGCAATTATCCATCGTCCCGCCGCCATACAAACTTGCACCACCGCCATAAGTATTTCCATAATTACCCACCATCATGCAGTTACTTACACTTCCGCTGGTGGCGACAAAAACGCCCGCCCCGCCCTGCTCATATCCATAAGCTCCATTCGTCATTGTATATCCATTCGTCAATGTGAATCCAATCAAACTTGCGCCACCGGCCAAATACACACACCGCACCGCCCCTGTCCCACGGCCGTCCTGCCCTACGAATCCGTTGGGTGCCGGCGCACCCTTGATGGACGTATAATTCGGGCCATTGACACTGCGTAAAATAATGGCCGTGGTTGCGCACACGCGGTTAGTCAACGCATAGCTCGGCGTTATTTTACTGCCGGTATCGTACACGCCGTTACTGACCAGCACGGTATTGCCGGGCGTCAATATAGCCACATCTACCGCGTCCTGGATACTCACCGCCGCCGTTGCCCAATTCGTGTAATTCGGCGTTGGATTTGTGCCGTACCGGTCAACGTAATTGGTCGCGGCGCCGGCCATTTGGATAAAGGCAAACCCCGACAACATCAAGCCGACAATCAGTACGCATAATTTTTGCATTTTTACCCCAGGTTGCCTGATTTCGTTCTGGTAAAAGTTTCCTGCTTCTATGCTCTTAACATCTGAATATTGAGGTGGTTGCGACAGATTTGGCCCCCTCCTCTTTCTGTTCTTATCTTCCTCTGTTCCTTATCCACTTATCCATTGGCCCTTATTCATGAATGCAGCTTCCTGCCTTATTGATTCACGGTTCCGTCGCGGCCTTCTGTTCGATTTCCACGAACGCTACATCGTCAAACCACGCGCTTCCGATGCCGGAGAACAGGAGATCCATCCTGGCGAACTGAGCCTTCTCAGGCGCTCTGGCGGTGAATGTGATCCGTGTCCAGTCGTTCTCCCCGGTCAGCCTGGGGTTATGCGTGACGGCGCCTTCCTTAAGATGGCTGCCCGGTTGATCAAGAAATCCCACGGAGATCCGATCCACCAGGCCTTCCTGTGGGAGCATCTGTGTTCGCACCCACACGGAAACGCAGTAGGATTTTCCCGCCACAACTGGAATCAACCCGCCACCGTGATCATTATCCCATACGCCCACCTGGCGTGGTTCGGTCCCCCGTATTTTCAAGGAGCGCCTTCCGCTATGCGCGACCTTGTCGTCCCAGACGCACGCGCTGGAAGGCTTCAAGTCTTTTGGGGCCCACAACCAGAAGCTCCAATCCGAAACTTTCGGCGGCGTTCCATTCTCAAAGGAAGGATTGGGCGCGAGATTTTTCTGCTCCTCCTCCGCGGTCATGGTGAACGATACGTCATCAAACCAGCAGGCGCCGACGGCGTCCTTGACCCGGAAAAAGAGGACGGCGCTATTGGCGTCCTCCGGGGCGGTCAGCGTGACGTTCCGCTCCGTCCAGTCGCTCTTGCCTGTCACCTTCTCGCTCTCCGTGCCTGATGGGTTATGCCCGGGAACGATGGCCCATCGGCCGTTACGCGTGAAGAAGGCCAGGGTGATCATGCCCTCCCCAGCGGAGAGATCCGTCTTCACCCAGGCACGAAAGGCGTACTTTTTGCCTGGCGTCACGGGGATCACCCCTCCAGGTTCCACACCACCGCCGGCGTAGTTACTCCAGTATGCCGAGGCTTTCGGGGCTTCGGCCGTCATGCGGATCGAGTACGTCTGGGTCCGCGTGACCATATAATCGTTCTCAAGTTTGACCGCTCCCACTGGTCTTGTGAAATAAAATTTCCGGCAAACCGCGAACGAAGGGTTCTTGAGGCCGAACCTCCGACTGATCTCGACCTGCCCGGTCACCGCACCGGTGGGGAACTTTTCCACCGTGATGGCGTATTGGTACACGCCATCCGGGCACAGGCGGCCTTCGCCGTCCTTGCCATCCCACGCCACGAGGATGTCCCTGCCCCCGCCTGCGAATGTCTTTACGGCCTTATTCGTGGAGTCCGCAATAGTCACGGTCCACTTCATATCCTCGGCCAGGGTCGCCTCGACGCGCAAGGCGTTGGAGACCTGCTCCGTACCCTGCGGATTGAAAATGGGCGGCCACACGCAGACGTCCTCGAAAAGCGGAACGCGGAACGAGACCGCGTCGGAATACGGACCTGCTTTCCCCGAGACGACGTCTTTCCCCCGCACGCGCCAGAAATAGGCTTCGCCCGCCTTCAGGCTCTCGCCAATGACATGGCTCGCGGAGGCGATGCCCTCCACGCGGGAGGTATTCCCGTCCGGGAACTTCTCATCCTGGCTGATCTCCAGCGTGTACACCTGGTCACCGGGACGACTGCCTTTGCCGCGCCAGGCCAGCAGTGGATAACAGGCCAGCTTCTCCATTTCGGCGGCGGACATCGGCTCGGGCGTCTCCACCACCGCCGCTTCTGCTGGGTCCACCACGTGAAGGATGCGGACATCGCGCGCGGGAACTTCGATCGCAACCTCCGCCCCGCTCACTTTCTTAGTGCCATAATCCACGCAGGCCAACCCCTCTTTCCAGGCAAGGTTCTTGATCTGGAATTTCCGGGATTTTTTGCCTTCGTTGAAAATAAAGATAAGCCGTTCGTTGCTGTGCGTCAACACAGTGACATCATCCTTCGTCCCTTCGCCTGCCACCTCCACGAGCGCGTCGTCCCGCTTGTAATGGCTGTGGCAAAAACCCTTGTCATCCACGTCCCAGCCGAAGAACGGCTCGAAGTCGGCGGCAAGGCCGGCCACCGCGGAAACCGCCCCATAGAAGCGGCCATCCACGATCCAGTTGAAGTAGGTCATGATACCGGAGCCGCAGTCCGACAATCGCCGGAACAGAATGGTCCTGATGTTCTTGTTGTCATAAGGCGCGCTTCCGTACCAGGCGCACTCGCCGCCGATGAAGGGACGGTCGCCGATTGCCGCATGCGTCGCGGCGATCATCTGCGGGGAACGCCCGTAGCCGCACCACACGATGTCGCAATACTTGCTCATGTACTGCCAGTCCACCCCGTACCGCTCGTCGGTCGGCCCCTGGTAGCCCGAATAGACACTGAAAGCGCACTGGGGATTGCCTCGCTTGATTGGCGCGCGGAACAGCCCGGCGATTTCCGCGTTCTGCCGACAGCGGAAATCCACCCAGGGTTTACGGTGTTTCTCAAGAATACTTTTAGCCGTCAGCTCGCTGTCCGGGGGAATCTTCGCCGCCTCCCGGAACGCCTTCAGGCACCGCTCGCAGACACAGATCGAATTCGATTTGGTGACCGGAACCTCATAATCCCAATCCAGCATTGCCATGCCTTGGGCCTCCTTCTCCAGCCATTTTTCCATTGCCGGCAGATGCTTGTTCTCCGCACTCAAGAAATAGGTGGGGCAGAAGCAGGTGTTGTATTTCTTTCCGCTGAAATCCACGGCCCACGCCTCCTTGTGGGCGGCGAGATATTCCATGCCCTCCGGGAACAAGCTTCCGGGAGCGTTGATGAGGGGAATGTGACCTTGGAGTCGGAAATCATATTTCTGAATATAATTTGCCCCGATCGATTTCCCGATTTGATTGAAGCCAGCCATGCGGAAGGTCTTGGCCACAAGGTCAACCTCCTTCTCGTTCATGGCGCTGAGGGGCCTGTAAAAAGAGGAGCACGCCCAATTGTCAATGATGACGCTGGTCGGCCGTTTCCACTCGAGGGGCGGCAGGAGAAAAAGGGGCACCTCGTTCTCGATCTCCTTCTTGCCGCCAGCCGCCGCGGCGTGGAACAGACGCCACTCGCTTTTCGCCTCGGGCGTGATCTCGCATTTGAAGATGAGGTGATTGAGGACAGTCGTTTCTTTTTTCTCCTCTGCCGGGCTCATGCTCTCCGCCGGGAACGACAGCTCGTAGCGGATGTGCGGCTGGCCCGCACGCGTGGTTCGTTCCCTCTTCAAAATGGTCGCGCGGGGATTCGGGTCAACCAGACGCAAAAACGCCGGAACCTCCAGCGTCAGCCGACAGTCATCCAGCTTCTCCCTTATAGAGCTGCGGATGCGGAACACCATGGGAAGATCCAGATAGCTACCCTGCGCGGCATAGAGTGACTTGACCCTTAGCATGTCCGAGGATTTCGGCATGCAGGCGAGAAGCATGGGCGCACTGCTGATCGCCATGTCTCTTTTCGCGATCTCTCCGACGATCACCGCGGAAGAGTAAAGCAGTGGGCCGGTCTCATCATACACTTGGAGAACGACGTTCGCATGCGTTCCGCGCGCATAGCTGGGAGCGACCATCCACCCCGATTGGATTGGCCAGCCGGCAAGCACGCCATTAGCATCCTTCTCAACTGCGCCGTTCGGCAGGACGTTGACACAACTTCCCGCCGGGCACACGCGCATGTCGTCAATCCACACCTTGCCCGTGACGCCTGACCCGGCCCCTTTGACCGTCCAGAAGAGGATCTCGGCCACGTTCGTAGCCGACCGCCACTTGCCCTCGACGCGGCGCCACTCGTAAGTGCCTGTGGGAACTACCAAAACCTCCTCGTAGGACTTGATCGGCTTTCGGGCGGCGTCCACACTGCTTACCGACAAGACGAGCGGGCGTCCGCCGCCAGTCAGATTCTCTGCCTTCACCATCACCGAGACGGCGTACTCGGTGTCAGCCCTGACCGGGAGGTAATCGGTGCGGAAGCACAAGGTGTCGTTCGCCTTGTCGGTGGGGGCGTCCAGGGCGAAGCATAGATTCTCGCCCGAGCTCAGCGGATAGGACGTCTTGGCCGCTGCCTCGCCCTCCGGGGGAACCGGGACCGTCTGTGCATGGGAGTTCCAGTCCCCCTTGTCGTACTTGACCAGTGCGGCCACCTGTGCCTTGCGGCCGTCCTTTGCCGGATTGGCCAGCGTCACGGAGTAAACCTTCTCCCCCTCGGAGAATTCCGGCGGCGCGATCCGCCGCGTTCCCAGCGCGGGTCTGCCCAGAACGACCACGCCGAATTTGTCCGGCTGGTGGAACCCCTGCCCGGTGGGCGACCAGCAGGTGTATTCCTGATTCGGGCACTCGTGCCGGCAGATGTTGAAGCGAAAACGGTTGCCATCCTTGGCGGCCAGACCAAAGTCCGACCAAGGCATCGCAATCTCGATCCGCCACGCCTTCTGATCGGACGAGACGGCGATTTTTGCATTTGAGCTCCAGCCCTTGTCGGTCGAGCCATCCTTGCCGCAGCGGACGTCGTAGAGGGTGCCCAGGCTATTGACGACAAGATGGTAGTATGCCCCCTTCACCGCAGCATCCGGCTGGAGGAAAACCTCCACGCAGTCGTCTGCGGAGACGTCCGCGTCGCGCTCCTTCATTTCGCGTTTGATCTCGTGCGTCCGCTGAAAACGCTCGTCCAGCAAAGACTCGTCGCACTCGATGCCGAGATACAGATATTTCTCGTCGTAGAGGAGATAGGCGCGGCTTCCCTCGCGGGGCAGCTCACCACCGGCCATCCGGACGAATGGCCCAAATTCCACGGACCGCTTCCAGCAGGCGTCGTCCAGCTGGCCGTCAATGACCGGAGGCTCGGTGGCGCTGGCGCAAAGCGCATAGGGCACGGTAATATCCACCGGCGCCGGGGTTGTCCCGGAGGAACCGGGATCTTTCCTGCTTTCCTCCGCAGACAATGCGAACGCCATCAAGCAAAACGAAGTTACCGTTGCCGCCATCTGTACCCTTCGCATTTTTCACTCCTTTCCACGACTGGTTCTGAAGTCTTACGCCATGGCCATTTGGGAGTCGGCGGGTTACGGCCCTCCAGGACAGTGTTAAGAAATGTTTGGGCTAATGGAAACCGTAGATGGTGCCACTGCGGATAAACTCATACGCCCCCAGGTCAACAATCCCGTACCGGAGACGGATGCGGTTGTCAAGATCAAGGCCCGTTGCCATCCAGCTCTCGTAGTAACCGGCATTGATGCAGGGCGAGCTGGAACTTAAACGACAGTTTGCGGCGGGCAGATCAATCAATAACGGATCGGCGTAAATAACATTATTGATGTCCGTTGAAGGTGAGAATGCCCCGTTAGTCATCCCAATACAAGAATTCCGAACAAAAATATTAGTGATCCCGTTATTGTAAACATTGCTACATGCCCCGCCGGACGAATTGAAATACACAATCGAATTATATAAGGCATTAGTAGTGGCCCCAGTCGTGCCGTAGAAATAGATTCCGCCGGCATTAGTTAAAGAGTCGGTGGAATTAGAAACAATCGTGAGGTTTCGCAGGTATTGGTAACCTGCATAAGGAGCCCATGCAATCACAACGCCACCTGCGCCGGTTGTGGCACGGTTGCCGTAGATCAGACAATCGTCAAAACCACCGGTTATTAAATAACCTACTGTAATACTTACCCCGCCACAGGTAGTCCCACTGTTACCGATAATTTTACATCTGGAGATCGTGCTGTACCAACCTGTAAAAATACCTCCGATAGTTCCGGTATTATAGGATATTTCAGAATACAATACTTTCAATCCTTGAACGGCCAAACCTCCGGATCCACCGGCCGAGGTTGCGGTATTGTATGAAATTACGCAATTACTAATGTAACCGGAAGTACCACCACCACCCTTAATTGATGTAACCCCAGCGGCACCATAGCCCCCGCCCCGATTACTGTTGATAATACAATTGAAAATATAGTACGTCCTCGCGGTAATATAATCATCCATATAAATACCGCCGCCGGAGCTGCCGTAATTGTTACAAATGCTACAATTTTTCAAGGTTCCGCCATACATGTAAACGCCACCGGCATGTCCCACAATATACCCGTTAGACATTGTAAAGCCATCAATTGTAGCGGTCTGATTACTCCATAACAGGCACCGGTTGGAATAGGCGGGATAATTGCCGTTGATAAATGTGAAGTCGCGGCCATTCACGCTTTGCAATGTAATTGAGTTCGTCAAGAAAATCTGGTTGGTCAGATTATATGTTCCGTTGGTAACCAGCACCGTATCGCCGGCGCCGGCCGCATCCACCGCCCATTGAATTTGAGTCGCTGCACCAGCCCAGTTGGTATAGCCGCCGGCAGTATCGTTCGTGCCATAGCCCCCGGGCATTGAGACGTAATGCGTGTCGGCGGCCTG
>VSJD01000241.1 GCA_008636095.1 Kiritimatiellota bacterium
CACCGTCAGGGCAATAACAAGCCAGACAACCGCAAACAAACATGTTCGACCAACATAATCCGCTGTTCGGTGAAAATTCAGGATAGTCATTTCATGCCCCTGGGTTTGTTTCATGTTTTACCACTGATCGCGGATCGTCCACCCCGCGTGCCAGCAGCTAACGCAACACATGTTACTGACGTGGAGCGATGTCTTCGTGAATGCCTGTTTAATGGGGTAGAGTGCCGTGCCCAACGAGGGGCGTCAAGAGAAATCCAGCAGAGAAATCCAGCAATTCTTGACCCCAGTGGTAGATGAGCGTAAGTTCTTCCTCGGGCACGTGCGTGTAAGCCATGTAAAGAGGATAAACCGATGAAAAATAATTTACCGATGACCTCCCGGACCATCATCCGTGATACCTTGGCCAGAAGAGAAACCACCCGAATTCCCATGACCGACATGTGTTACTGGCCGGAGACGGTAAAGCGATGGGAACAGGAGGGGCTTCCTCCCGGAACTGACCTGTATGACCACTTTGGCCTTGACCGGATCTTCCTGTATTACCCGGATCTCTCTCCCCGGCTCGCCCCCGTTGTCATTGAGGAAAATGATGAGACCGCGGTGGTAACCGATGAGTGGGGCCGGACAGTCAAGAAATGGAAAAAGCAAACCGCCACGCCCGTGAATCTGGGCTATGGGGTTCGGGATGTCTCAGCCGTGAAGGCATATATGAGCCGTTACGATGCGCTTGACAACGAGATGGCGGATGAGCGCCAGCTCGAAGTTTATCGGAAAAGCGTAGCCAGGGGGGATTTTACGGCCATCGACCCGGTAGAGCCGGCATGGTTTATCATTGAGTATTTACTCGGTTTTGAGGAAGGCCTGCCGGCGCTCATAACCGATCCGGAAGAGGTGTCCTGGGCGATGCGGAAGTTGATGAATTACAGCCTCAAGCACATACGGTGGCTGATTGAGGTCAAAGGCATCCGGTTTGATGCGCTGTATTTCTCCGCGGATCTTTGCTACAAGAACGGCATGCTCATGTCGCCGAAGGTATACCGCGAACTGGTGATGCCGATTCACCAAGAGTACAAAAGATTCTGTGATGAGCATGAGATGTTCTTCATGTTGCATTGTGATGGCGATGTGCGCGAATTTATCCCCTTGGTCATCGAGTCCGGGTTCGTTGCAATCGAGCCCTTGGAGGCAAGGGCCGGGAACGATATCCGGGAGCTGAAACCTTTATATGGTGACAGGATTACCTTGTTTGGGAATATCAATGCCGATGTCGTCGCCAATGGTACCAAGGAACAGATCCGGGAAGAGGTTGTATCCAAAATCAATCTGGCAAAGCAAGGCGGCGGGTACATGTATCACATTGACCACTCCGTCCCGCCAACGGTAAGCCTTGAAAATTATTCATTTTTAATCAAGACCATCAAGGAAGTTATGAACATTCCGGCATGGTCAGACCTTCACGGGCGGTTGCCCAAATAGCAAACAAGGGGTTTTGAGGGTCATCCCTCCTTGCTATTTTCTCCATGTTTTGCTTGATTTCGGGAGAGGATGCCATAGACTACTGTTGTTTTTTCAATAAGTTAACTCGGCTGACACGGAATATCCATAATTTACTTCGTGTTTTCTGGTTCCGTGGCTCATTCTCTGGGATGCAAAACTATGGCTGATGAACTGCAAAGTCTGATCGAGCGCATTCAACGCGAGGGAATCGAAAAAGCCGAGGCCGACGCAGCCGCGATTGTCACGCGTGCCAAGGCCAAAGCCGCGGAAATCGTCAAGACCGCGGAAACGCAGGCGCAAGCCCTCCTGAAACAGGCGGATGCCGATGCCCAGGTTTACACCAAGCGCAGTACCATCACGCTGACCCAGGCCGCCCGCGACGTACTCATTGCCGTCGGTCAAGGCCTGGAATCAATCCTGGACGAGGTTATCCGCAAGCAGGTCGGCCAGGCGCTTTCCCCGGAAACCCTGAAGGCCATGCTCGGCCGGATTGCGCAGGCGTACGCGGCGCACGGCATGACGGAAAACCGGCTGACCGTACTCCTCAGTCCGGACGATCAGAAAAGTTTAGCCCGGCTGGTTGAGGCCGGTGTGCGCGATGCCCTAGGGCAGGGCGTGGACCTCCGCGCGGACGATCGAATCGTCAAGGGTTTCCGGATTTCCATCCAGGATGGGCACGTCGTGCATGATTTTACCGAGGGGACAATAGCCGAGGCCATTGGCGCCCTGCTCAAGCCGCACCTGGCGGAGATCGTGCACCGCGCCGCGCAAGGTATGGCGACGGGCGCCACAAAGGCATAGGTGTTTCAATCTTGCGGTTCTATCGAACCGCCGCTACACCAGCATCCGGTGTAGGGGCCGTTCGTGAGAACGGCAAAGTTGCCGAACCTAATTTAATTAGGAATTATATCCGTGGCTTCCTATTATTACCTTATCGCCAGTTTACCGACACTTTTTCTCGATGAGGAGTCGCCGATCACACCGGCCGAATTTATGGCGGCGTGCGATCGGTGGTTGGACGCGGATGATGCCCGGGATATTCATGGCCTGTTGGATAATCATCTGGACCGGCCATTGCCGGTGGAATGTATCAAAGCCGACTGCATTCATCAGTGGCTGGTGCACGAGACCGAAATCCGCAATGCGATTGCCCGTTTGCGCGCGGCCAAGGTCCGTGTGGATGCCGAACCATTCCTGCGGCCCTGCCGCGAACTGGATCTCTACATCGAAAAGGCCGTGACAGAAGCCATGAACAGGCCCCAGCCGCTGGAGCGGGAACTTGGCCTGGACCAGTTGCGCTGGTCCTTGCTGGACGACCTGTCACGGTTTGATCCCTTCGGCCTGCCGGCGGTCATGGCCTACGCGCTGAAACTTAAGCTGGTCAAACGCTGGAGCGCGCTAACGGTGGAAAAAGGGCGCGCGGTGGTTGAAGAATACTTAACGAAACAACTGACGGAAGTGGCGGTATGACCACGAAACGCGGAACCATAAGCGGCATTAACGGCAACCTGATGACGGTGGAATTTGAGGACGCCGTGATTCAGAACGAGGTGGCCTACGCCGTGCTGGGTGATACGCGCCTGAAGGCGGAAGTCATCCGCGTGCGCGGCCGGCGGGCCGACTTGCAGGTTTTTGAGGATACCACCGGCTTGCAGGTCGGGGGCACAGTGGAATTCACCGGCCAGTTGCTTTCCGTTGAGTTGGCCCCGGGTCTGCTTGGCCAGATTTTCGATGGTTTGCAGAATCCTCTGCCCAAACTGGCGGAACAGTGCGGGTTCTTTCTCAAGCGCGGTACGTATTTGCCGGCGATTCCGCGTGACCGCGCTTGGGCCTATACGCCGGCGGTCAAGCCGGGCGCCATTGTGCGTGCCGGCGATACGCTGGGCACGGTGCCGGAAGGAATTTTTACGCATCGGATCATGGCGCCCTTTACGCTGGCCGGGTCATGGACTCTCGAGTACGCCGCGCCGGCTGGGAATTACACCGTGGAGCAGGAAATCGCCCGGCTGCGCCCCGGGGGCTACGCCGGGCAGGCCCGCCTGCGTTCCAACTCTCCGAGAGGTCGGGAGCAGGAGACGCTGAGCGTCAGTATGCTCCAGACCTGGCCGGTTAAAATCCCGATTCGCTGTTACGCTGAGCGGCTCAAGCCGGGCGAGCCCCTGATCACCAAGATTCGCATCCTGGACACGTTTTTCCCCGTGGCGCGTGGTGGTACCTACTGCATTCCCGGTCCCTTCGGCGCGGGCAAGACCGTGCTCCAGCAATTGACCAGCCGCCACGCGGATGTTGATATCGTCATCATCGCGGCTTGTGGCGAACGCGCCGGCGAAGTGGTGGAAACCCTGCGCGAGTTTCCACACCTGACCGATCCACGCACCGGCCGTACGCTCATGGAGCGTACAATCATCGTTTGTAACACCAGCTCGATGCCCGTGGCGGCGCGCGAGGCTTCCGTTTATACGGGCGTAACCCTGGCGGAATATTACCGCCAAATGGGACTCAACGTCCTGCTCCTGGCCGATTCCACCTCCCGCTGGGCGCAGGCCCTGCGCGAAATGTCCGGTCGGCTGGAGGAAATCCCAGGCGAAGAAGCCTTCCCGGCCTACCTGGAGTCGGTGATTGCCTCGTTCTACGAGCGCGGCGGGATCGTGCGCCTGAACGACAAGACCTTTGGCTCGGTCACGATCGGCGGCACGGTCAGCCCGGCGGGCGGCAATTTTGAAGAACCCGTGACCCAGGCAACGCTCAAGGTTGTTGGCGCGTTTCACGGGCTTTCACGGGATCGCGCCAACGCGCGGCGGTTCCCCTCTATTCATCCATTAGAAAGTTGGAGCAAGTACCGGAGCATTGTGCCGCGCACGGAGCTCGATCTGGCCCGGCGGGTACTCCGCGCGGGCAACGAAGTGGACCAGATGATGAAAGTGTTGGGCGAGGAAGGCACGAGTCTGGCGGATTTCGTCATTTATCTAAAGGCCGAATACCTCGATGCGGTCTATCTCCAGCAGGATGCCTATCATCCCGTGGATGGCGCTACCTCGGCCGAGCGGCAGAAATACGTGTTTCACTACCTTGTTGGTATCCTCGGTACGCCCATGAAGTTTGCCGATAAAGCCGTCGCCCGAAAATTTTTTCAGACCCTGACCCAAATCACGAAGGACTGGAACGAGACGCCCCAAGAGGCCCCCGCCTTCAGCGAAATCGAGGCGCGGCTGAAGCAGATGGTCGCGGAGGTAACTGACGATGCGTAGAATTTACCGCCGCATTGAACAAATTGCCGGGAACGTGATCACCCTGCGCGCGGAGCACGTCAGCTATCGGGAACTGGCCGAGGTGTTCGTGCGCGGCGGCCAGTCACTGGCCCAGGTCATCCGGCTCGAGGGTGACCGCGTGGCCTTACAAGTCTTTTCCGGAACGCGTGGGATTACGACCGACGCGGAAGCGGTCTTCCTGGGCCATCCCATGCAGACGTCCTTTTCGCCGGCGCTCCTGGGCCGGGTATTCACCGGGATCGGCGTTCCGCGCGACAAGGGGCCCGTGATCACGGAGAATCCCATACCCATTGGTGGACCGTCGGTGAACCCGGCCAAGCGTATTATTCCCTATCGCATGATCCGCACGGGTATTCCGATGATTGACGTATTTAACACGCTGGTCGAGTCGCAGAAACTACCGATCTTTTCCGTGGCGGGCGAGCCCTATAATCCGCTCCTGGCGCGCATCGCCCTGCAGGCGGAAGTGGACATCATCATCCTGGGCGGCATGGGGCTGAAATATGACGACTACCTCTTCTTCCGCGACACCCTGGAGGAGCAAGGTGCCCTGAGCCGCTCGATCCTCTTCATTCATACTGCGGCCGACCCGACTGTGGAATGCCTGATGACCCCGGACATCGCCCTGGCGGTGGCCGAGCAATTTGCCCTGCAGGGCAAACGTGTCCTGGTACTGCTGACCGATATGACCAACTTTGCAGATGCATTGAAGGAAATCGCCATCACCATGGAGCAGGTGCCTTCCAACCGCGGCTATCCCGGCGATCTCTACAGCCAGCTGGCGGCCCGCTATGAAAAAGCCGTTGATTTCGATGACGCGGGCTCCATCACCATCCTGGCGGCAACCACCATGCCGGGTGACGACGTCACCCATCCGGTGCCGGACAACACCGGCTATATTACGGAAGGCCAGTTCTACCTGCGTAACGGGCACATTGAACCGTTTGGTTCATTGAGCCGCCTGAAGCAACTGGTCAACAAGGACACACGCAAGGATCACCGCACGATCATGAACTCGATGATCCAGCTTTACGCCGCCTACAAGGAAAGTCAGGAAAAGCGGGCTATGGGCTTTCGCATGAGCGCCTGGGACCAGAGCCTGCTGAAATACGGTGCGCGCTTTGAAAAGGAGATGATGGACCTCAACGTCAATATTCCGTTGGAAAAAGCATTGGATTTAGGTTGGGCCATCATGGCCGGTTGCTTTGAGCCGGCTGAAACGGGTATTCCGACCCAGATGATTGACGAGTTTTGGCCGGTAAAGGCACGTGGCCTGCCCGCCGAAGGCCTGGTGTAGGCGGGAGAGTGGATCCCCCTGTGCCAAGGCTATGGGGGACAAGGCGTTGAGCGTGGGTGAAGCAAACGCCGAACATCCAACACCGAACGCCCAACGTCGAATGAATAAGCAACGAAGAACTAAGAACCAGGAACCAAGAACTGGTTGACTGACCGCTGACATCTGGTTTAGCCATGCCCAAGATCAAACATACCAAGAGCGAGCTCAAGAACCAGCGGGATGACCTGCACCGGTATGAACGGTTCCTGCCGACCCTCGAACTCAAGAAACAGCAATTGCAGATCGAGGTCCGCAAGCTGAACGCCGCCCTTGAAGCTAACCGGGCTGAGGAAGCCGGCTTGCGCGCCGAACTTGATGGCTGGGTCCGGATTTTCGCGGAGCCTTTCGAGCTCGGCGCGATGCTGCGACTTAAAGAAGTCCGCCGTGGTACCGGTAATATTGCCGGTGTGGCCATTCCCATTTTCCAGGAGGCCGTTTTTGAGCGCGTGCCGCTGGACCTGTTCCAGACCCCGCCCTGGCTGGACGACGGCCTGGCTCTGTTGGAGCGCTTGGGTTCGCTCAAGGTGGCGCAGGCAATTATGGAAACGCAAGGGCGCCTGCTGAGCGCGGAACTGCGCACGACCACCCAGCGGGTCAACCTGTTCGAAAAAGTCAAAATCCCCGAGTGCACGGACAATATCCGCGTCATTCGCATCTTTTTGGGCGATGAACAGACGGCGGCCGTTGTGCGCGCCAAGCTGGCCAAGGGCAAGGCCATGGCGGAAGCGAGGTCGGCATGATCGTGCCCATGAAAAAAATCACGCTCCTGGCCCTCAAGGCGCACCAGGCTGAGACCATCGTGCAACTGCGCTCGCTGGGCGTCCTGCATATCCGGTACCTGATGCCAAGTGATACCGTGGAATTGGAAGAAGCCCGCGAACATCTGGCGCACGCGCACAATGCCTTGGCCGTCCTGCCCCCACCGCATGATGGCGTGCGCCCATCCGGCCAGACGGCGGAGGCGCTGATGGCCGCCGTGTGGAAACTGATCCATCGGCGCAAGGCGCTGACCGATCGGCGCGAACAGCTCCTCTTGGAGGAAAAAAAACTGGAGCCCTTCGGTGAGTTCGAGCCGGCGGCCTTGCAGGCCTTGAAAGCGCATGGCATCCATGTGCGCCTGTATTTTACGCTGCCGAAAAAAAACGTGCCCGCGCCGGAAGGGGCCGTCGTGCGTGTTCTCCGCCGCACCAGATATGGGACCTGGTTCGCCGTAATATCCCGTGAGGCCGTCCCGGTGGCCGCGGAAGAGCAGGCGCTCCCGGACACATCAATTGTCCGAATTCAACGTGAGTTGGCCGATGGGGATCGTGAGCTCGTGAGTATTGGAAAGGAATTCGAACGGCTCAGTGGCGACCGGGGGAGGATCGCACAGCAGGTGAACCACCTGGAGGAGCAGGTAAAATTTATGGAAGTTCAGGCCGGTATGGGCGCGAATGGGCCGGTCGTCTATCTCCAGGGCTTTGGTCCGGAATTCAGTGTTCCTACAGTTCATGAGGCTGCCCAAGCCCATGGCTGGGGGCTGCTGATAGAGGATCCGGCCGAGTCCGATCCCGTGCCGACCCTGATTAAAAGCGTCTGGTGGGCGCGCCCGATCAAGGCGGTTTTCGACTTGCTGGGAATCCTGCCCGGTTACCGGGAGATGGATGTCAGCATTGTGTTCCTGGTGTTTTCCAGCGTGTTTTTTGCCATGCTCGTCAACGATGCCGGCTATGGGCTGCTGTTTTTATGCTTAACCGTGCTCATGTGCTGGAAGTGGAAAGCGGCGCCGAGCAACCTGCTCCCGCTCCTGGGGATTATGAGTGTAGCCACGATGATCTGGGGGGTCTTGACCGGCTCATATTTCGGCATCCAGAACCTGCCAGCGCCTTTGAAGCAGTGGAAGATCGAATGGTTAGGGCATGAAGCCAACCTTATGAATCTGTGTTTTTTCATAGGTGCGTTGCATCTGACGGTGGCGCATACCTGGAATGTCATCCGTCAGCGGCACAGCTTGACGGCTATCAGTCAGGCGGGTTGGATCGGCCTGGCCTGGACCATGTATTTCGTGGCCTGCTATTTTGTGATCGGCCGGCCCATGCCGGGGTTCGTGCCGTGGTTATTCGGTATCTCCCTGGTAGCCATGGTGCTCTTCATGGTCCCTTTACGTCAGTTAAAAAAGGAGTGGCCAAATTATTGCGTGCTGCCATTCACGGTAATTGGAAACTTTGGCGATGTGGTTTCCTACATGCGGCTCTACCTCGTGGGCAGCGCCTCGGCCATACTCATCCTGGCTTTTAATGAACTGGCGGTGGGCGATGGTATTCACAGTATATGGGCGGGGCTGGCGGCGGCGCTGATTATCTTCGCGGCCCATGTGCTGAACATTTCCTTATGCGCGCTGGCCGTGCTCGTGCATGGCGTGCGGCTGAATGCGCTTGAATTCTCCAGCCACCTGGGTATTCAATGGGCCGGAATCAAGTACGCGCCGTTCGCGGATTCATCAACCCCGCGAAACGCGGGGCAAGCCATCAACTTTGTCCAGCGTCGCGCGGGACATTAACCATGAACCATTAACAAAGGAACTAAAATGACACCGGAACAAATTGCATCGCTTGGCAAACTGGGTGGGGCGGCCATGCTGGGCCTCGCGGCGGTAGGGTCGGGGTTGGGCGCCGGCGCGGCCGCGCTGGCGGCGATCGGGTCGTGGAAAAAGTGTTATGCCCAGAACAAGCTGGCCCCGTTCATGCTGGTGGCCTTCATCGGCGCGCCGCTTTCCCAAACCATCTATGGCTTCATCGTGATGCTGCAGATTGTGGCGGCGGCCAACAAAGGCACACCCGCGGAGGCCCTGGTAGGCATTGGTATTTTCGGCGGGCTCGCCATGGGCGTCTCGGCCTGGCAGCAAGGCAAGGCCGGCGCCGCCGCCTCCGATGCCCTGGCCGAAACCGGACAGGGTATGGCCAACTATTTCATGGCCATCGGCATTATTGAAACCGTGGCCCTGTTCACGCTGGCGTTCATTCTGAAGGCCATATAGAGCCTGCTTTACGCTTGTATGCGCGCGCGCTTGAACCGCCGACAGCGGATGCCGGCAGTTTTGAGCAGGCGCGCGGCCTGTGCGCTGAACTGGTAGGGCGATTCGAACACCACTTCCTTGATGCCCGCGGTCACGATCATTTTGGCGCAGAGCAGGCAGGGGCTGTCCGTGCAGTACAGGGTGGCCCCTCGCAGGGCCATGCCGTAGCAGGCTGCCTGGATGATGGCGTTCTCCTCGGCGTGGGCGCAAATGCATTCACCCAGGCGCTCACCGGAGGGCGTATTGCTGGCACAGCGGGGACACCCGCCTTCGAAGCAGTTCTTGATCCCGCTCGGCGTGCCGTTGTAGCCCGTGGAGATGATGCGCCGGTCCTTGACGATGATGGCCGCCACGCCGCGCCGGCTACAGTTGCTCCGGCGCTTGACCACGTGGGCAATGTCCATGAAATACGTGTCCCAGTCGGGACGGGTCTTAAGCGATCGTTTCATAATCGCAGGATAGACCGCAGGACATTTCCGATCAAGGCCATAATTCAGAGGGGAGCAGTCAAATTTAGACATATTTTGAACCATACCCGTTTTATACACAACGTCACAAATAATGGCGCGTATTCGCCGGATCAGGTGACCCGGCCTACAACCTGTAGGCCGCGTGACCACGCCGGAAGCGTGGCAAGTCTCACACGCGCGCTTTATCAGGAAGCACGCTTCAGTCTTGACAAGGAGAGTGCAAGGGCGACAATTAGAGCTGATATGGAAATCAAGCCCCATAATTTCTGGTATGCGGTGAACAACACCGAAGTGGTAGTGATGCCGACTAATTATCTGGAGACTTTTGGCGCCACGCGTTTGCATTACCACCTGGTGAGCGAGCTGATGGATT
>VSJD01000244.1 GCA_008636095.1 Kiritimatiellota bacterium
CCGTCAATCGCATCCGGGTCCGGGAAGGGACCATTCAGTCGCGTCAGCCGCAGATCATTACGCCGACCTGCTATGCCAGTGAAATGCTGGAAGGGTTCGGCGAACAGGCCAACCAGTATATCGAATGGCTGCGTGAGCATGCCAAGGACCTGCGTGTGCTGGAGTACGGATTCAAGGTGCAAAAAACCGAGATCAGCGAACAGGTGGTCACCGGCAACGTGACGGAAATCCTGGACCAGGTGAAAAAGAGCGCCCAGGAGAAGAAGGATCCACTGACGGGCGTCATTCTCGGCGTGGACGATCCTTGGGACGTTTGCCTGCTGAAATTCATGATGGATGTCATTCGCCAATCCGTACCGCGCAACGTCCAGGATCTGAATCGTCATCGGCTCTGGGAGGATGCCAACGGTGTGCCCAAGGGCGTGCGTGCCGATATCGAAAACCATTTCCTGATGGCCAGCCGCGATCCGGCGCTGGTCAAACCTTTGGGGCTTAAACTACGCCGCTACGGGCTGTTTGAGGAATATGAAGACCGCTTTTTTGCCCTCGTTCGGCAGAAGTAACCCACGCGGCAAAGTATGGGAGTAAGGGCGTGCTAAGATAATTCTTTGCTCCCATGCTTCCAAACTCCGGTACCCCCATGCTCTATTCCTGCCGACTGAAGCGGTCATCACCGCCGGAGCGCGTAGCCATCATCATGGCTACCAGTGCCAGTGTCAATACCAGGATGCCGAACACGATGTAGCTGGTAATAAAAATATGATAGACCCGCGGATCTCCGGCAAAGTACTGCTCGCCAAAAAGCAGGCCCCAGCGGTAGGTGAAAATATAAGCTGTCACCAAGCCGGTCCGGGTGATGCGGAACAGCAGGCAGATTGTCAGCAAGATGAGTAAGACAAGTGCCTCCATAACCGGTATGGAGATCATGGCATGACTCAACCCGCTGGTTTGATACCACAGCCATGCTTGATTAAGCATATGGCCTTCCTGTGCAAAAGGAATACGGTGGGAACCGCCTTCCTTCTTTTATGGTGATTTCGGCTCTGCGAGCTCAACGGTTTCCTTCATGTAATGCAAAAGGTTGCCGGTTTGATCCCGGAGCGTGGCGTCAATTGTATAAGTGCCCGGTGCCAGCGCATCGGTGCTTTGTTTGAAACGATCTACTAACCGCACTTCCGAACCTTTTACCATAAAACCCGCGACGTTCGTGTGGTTGATGAAAACATCGTCTTTCCGCATAGCATGTTCCAAGCGGAATTCCATCGGCTGGGGCAGGTCATTACACACCCATAAGTGATAGACCAGCGGCTGGCCGGTCGTCAGCTTGCGGTTCGGCGTCTCGATGATGATGGCGCGCGAGGCCTCGGCAAAGCGGACGCCCAGAAACGCCGGGTAGTCGCCGCGCTGTTTCAGCGCGGCCTCGAACCACCAGCCGGGCGCATCTCCAGCGCGCGGATCGGGAGGTGGGGCGTTCGTCGCGGCCGGCAGACTATTGACCCCCAGCGTGCTTGTATTGGTGGCCGTCGTTTGCGACTCGGTGGCAGGTGTCAAAGTTAATACCGTGGCAACTTGGTCGGTAGGCGCGTTCGTCACCGCCGGAGCGGTCGTGTCAGTACTGGCCGTGTCCGTTTCTACGCTTATTTCCGTGGCGGCGACCACTGTAGTTTCTGCCGGGGCCGCCTGGACTACCGGGGCCGCTTCCTGGGCGGTGATCGTAGCAACCAGGGCAAGCCATCCCGCAGCGAGCGCCCCAATCATTATTGTGTGCCAGGAGTTGGTTGTTGTTAACATTAACGTACGACCCTCTTGATGTCGGTTACGGTATTATTGATGATGGCCACGGCATTCTTGATGTTGACCACGTCGCCCTTAAAGCTGGCCACGTCGCTCTTGATGCTGGCCACATCGCTCTTGAAGCTGGTAACGTCGCTCATGAAACTGGCCGTGGTGTTCTTGAAGCTGGTCAGGTCGCCTTCAAAGCTGGACAGACTGTTCTTGATGGTGGTCATGTCGTTCTTGATAAGGGACACGTCGTTGGCCATGGTGTTCTTAAAGCCAGCTACGTCACTCTTAATGGAGGCCGCGTCGCTCTTGGTAATGGCCGCGTCGTTCTTCAAGACGATCACATCGTCATTGATACCGGTCACGTCACTTTTAATGCCGGTCACGTCGCTCTTGATACCGGTCACGTCGTTCTGCGCGATACCCAGTTTTCTGAAAATCACTACATTCATGGCAAGACTGGCCACCAATAGAATCATGCCAAGACTGACAATCACAACCAATCCAATAGACTTCATGTTTGCCATATTCGGTATCCTTTCATTTAAATTATTACTACTATGTCAAAATTGCACAAGCGTTGCAAGGCTTTGTTGTTGCAAGGCTTTTGCATCACCCTGAAAACATTTGGCCGTGGCCGCTAACGATTTCTAAATGCATCGCAATTTTCCGCCAGAGGCGGATCCGCCTACGGCGGACAACCCGAACATCTGTTCCTTGAGATCGAGGTAATAGAGGTAATCTTCCGGTTTGACGTTAGGCGGACAGCGGTGATCGCAGAAGGGGATATAACCGCCCCGTTCCACCAGCGGCACCAGGGTCTTCAGATATGCCTTAATGGCCTGCGGGCCCTTGGCCAGCTCGATCTTGTCCACGCCGCCCATGATGCGCAGGTCCTTGCCGTACTCCTTCAGCAGTTTCGCCGGGTGCGCACAGCCGTTGACTTCAAACGGAAACAGGCAATTAATCCCGCCTTCCATAAAATAGGGCAGAATTGGCCGCACGTCCCCGTCACAGTCACTATACCAGAGGTCAATGCCGGCGGCATGCAGTTTTTTACTGATCCGCTTATAGCGGGGCATGACCACGTTTTTAAAGAAATCCACGGAAACAATCGGGCCGTTCTTGAAGCAGATGTCCTCCCAGTTCGAGGCGTAATCAAAATCAATGTGCGGCAGGACCTGGTCCAGATAATCCTCGACGAGCACGCAACAGGTTTCAACCATGTCTTCGACCATCTCAGGATAATCGTAGGTGGCGTAAGCCAGCCCCTCAAAGGTCAACATATTACGGATCCCGCCGATCATGGAACCGCAATGAACGCCGAGCGGGTAATCCCGGGTGGGCGGGTGTAATTGCTTAAGCTGGGCAATATCCACCTTGCGGGCGGGATCGTCCCGGCGCAGGCGTTCGGCCTTACAGCGTTTCCAATCGTCAGGGGTTACGATGGAGGCTTTGATATAATGCGGAATCGTGTCGTGCCCGTCCTTGGGGGACTCGGCCAGCAAACCGTCGCTGTTCATCAGGATGCGGGTAGTTGCGGTTTCGGAAACGACACCCTGTGGAAATCCGGGATTCAGCCAGACCGTTCCGCCCGTAACGTATCTACGGTCGAAGTTGAAAAAGATGTCGGCCTCTTCGTTATTCGTGATGTGGTTTTCCACGAACAGCGGCCAGAGTTGGAAGTTTTCTTCCCAGTAGCCGAATTCCATGTTGAAACAGCGGTCTACCGGCTGGTAGTGCATTTGCCGGTTGAATCGTTCGCGCGCGGTCATGGTTCCTTTCCAGGCCGGGCGGCAGGGCTTGATGGGCATGATCTTTCTCCAAAAGGTTCTTTTTACTGCAGTAAAAAACACAGTCGCATTATCGCAAACGAATTCGACACCGAACACCGAATGAAGACCAAAACTAATCCACACTCAGCCGTTTGAACTGCGGCAGGTAGGCCTTGTTTTTGTTCAGCATGGCCTGGACCATGCGCTTGATCTCGGCCAAGGACAGCACCGCCGCCGAGAGCGGATCGTACGCGACCGCGTGAAACACCTTGCGCGGGTTGCCGGTCACGGCCGCCGCCACAGCCATTTCCTCCACGGCGATGCTGACGTTGTTCAAGGCCGCCAGTTGCGGCGGCAGGGCGCCGACGAAAACCGGGCGGAAACCCTGGCGGTCCGCGAAAACGGGCACTTCCACGCATGCGTTCGCCGGCAGGTTGGAGATAATTCCGGTGTTGGGCACGTTGCCGTTGAACTGGAACACTTCGCCGCCCATGCGGGCATTAATGATGGAGGCGGCATACTCGAGCCCGCGCTTGAGGTCCAGCGGCTTGGGGTCGTCCAGCCATTGACGGAATTCCTTTTTCCAAGATGATTTCCGATGTCGATATTCTTTCAGAATATACGCATGGTGCCCCGGGTTCCAGCCGGTGCCGCGCGTGCAGTATTTTTTTATCAAATCCGGGCGCTTGCGGAACCACCAGGAATATTCGGAATTGTGGCCGCTCGACTCGGTCACGTAATAATCCAGGTGCAGGAACATTTCGTTGCGCACCTGTTCTTCGTTGCGGATCTTGGGGTTCTTAAGGATTGCCTTGCGGATCAACGGATAAGCGTCGCGTCCTTTCCAATCAAATTTCAGATACCAGGCCTGGTGATTAATCCCGGCGCATACGTAGTCCACCTGATCGGCGGGTGCGCCGATCCACTGGGCGAGCATGTGGGCCGTGCCCTGGACGCTGTGGCACAGACCGGTGACCTGGACCTTGGTCTGGCTCTGCATCGCCCGGCATAGCATGGCCATGGGGTTGGTATAATTGAGCAAAATCGCGCGCGGGCAGACCTGTTCGATGTCACGGCAAATAGAGAGCATGACCGGGATCGTGCGGAGCGCGCGAAATACGCCGGCGACACTGCGCGTGTCGCCGATGTTCATGTCCACGCCGAACTTTTTCGGGATCAGGATGTCGTGTTGCCACATGTTCACGTCGCCGGCCAGGATTGTGCAAATGACGGCATCAGCGCCTTCGAGGGCTTTGCGCCGGTTTGTCGTGGTCACGACCTTGGCGGGGTAGCGACCCTCGCGGATAATCCGCTCCACGGCCTGCCGGATGTAACTTAAGCGCTCGCGGTCAATATCCATGAGCACCAGCGTGGCATCCTGCAGGCGCGGGAACGTGAGCAGATCTTTTACCAGCCCGCGTGTGAACCCGAAACTGCCCGCTCCAATAAACGTAATTTTAGCCATGGTCGATCTCCTTTTGGTCGTTATGGTTTTACCGATCTAAGTGCAAAACTTTTTTTGCCACAAAAATGCACAAGAGACACAAAACAAAACAATAAAGCCTAAGGGCGTGATATTAAATAGAATACATTATTAAATCAGGATTCTTTGGCTTTCCTATTTGTAAATTTTGTGCCTCTTTGTGGCTACTTATGCAATTGACTCTGCCAATAACCGATTGATGGAAGCCGCGGCGCGGCGGCCTTCGCCCATGGCCAGGATGACCGTGGCCGCTCCCAGCACAATATCACCCCCGGCATAGACGCGGTCTAACGATGTCTTCCCGTTCGCGTCCACGATGATGTGGCCCCATTTGTCCGTTTCAAGGCCGATAGTGGTCTGCTTGATCAGGGGATTGGATTCGTTGCCGATGGCCACGATCACGGTGTCCACCGGCATGACAAACTCACTGCCGGGAATTTCCACCGGCCGGCGGCGGCCCGATGCATCGGGTTCGCCGAGCTGGTATTTCAGGCATTCCATGCCGGTGACACAGCCCTGCTCATTGCCCAGGATGCGCTTGGCGTTTTGGAGCAGGTGGAACACGATGCCTTCCTCCTTGGCGTGGGCCACTTCCTCCACCCGGGCGGGCATTTCCACTTCCGTGCGTCGATAGACAAGATGCACATCCTCCGCACCCAGGCGCACCGCCATGCGCGCCGAGTCCATGGCGACGTTGCCGCCGCCCAGCACAGCCACTTTGTGCGACCGGAAGATTGGTGTCTGGGCGTGGCCGAAATCATAGGCTCGCATCAGGTTGGCGCGGGTCAGGTATTCGTTGGCCGAGAACACACCTACCAGGTTTTCGCCCTCGATATTCATGAATTTCGGCAGGCCCGCGCCGGTGCCGATGAAAATGGCATCAAACCCATCCTTGTCCAGCAAATCCTGGAGCGCGCGCGTGCGGCCGACCACGAAATTAGTGACCAGTTTGACGCCCATGGTTGTGAGCGTGTCAATTTCCTTCTGTACGATGAGCTTGGGTAGCCGGAACTCGGGGATGCCGTACACCATGACCCCGCCCGGTTTGTGAAAGGCCTCGAACAGGGTGACCGCATGACCTTCGCGCCGCACGTCGGCGGCCACGGTGATGCCGGCCGGACCGCTCCCGATCACGGCCACTTTTTTGCCCGTGGGCGGCTTGACCGGCGGAATGTCCGGGGTGCCCTGCGCGCGCTCCCAGTCGGCCGCGAAGCGCTCCAGTCGTCCAATTGATACGGCCTGGCCGACGTCCTTGAGCGTGCGGCCCACCGTGCAGGGCGCCTGGCATTGTACTTCCTGCGGGCATACGCGTCCGCAGACCGAGGGGAGCAGGCTGTTGAGCTTGATGATATCAATAGCTTGCTTGACATGGCCCTCGGAAATTGCGCGTACGAAAGCGGGAATATCAATCCGCACCGGACAGCCTTCGATACAAGGAGCGTTCTTGCACTGGAAACAACGCAGGGCTTCCAGGCGCGCCTGTTCCGGTGAATAGCCGCAGGCCACTTCCTCGATGTTGCCTCGGCGCACAGCGGGATCCTGCGCCGGCATTTCCTGCGTGGGAATCTTCAGGCGGTCTTTGGGTTTGAGCGCCTCGGGCCGCGCCTCGATTTCCTGAAGACGCTGCGCGGCCTCGGCGGCCAACAGTTCCTTGGTCGGATGCGCATTCATAGTTGCTGTGTATGGGGGTAATGGAGTATGGGTGTATGGGAGTTTTTTCTGACGCCCACACTCCGTTACGCCACTACTTCCAAACTATTAGTTGTCCGTCATCTGGCGCTTGCCCTCCGAAGCGCTCGGGCGAAGGAGGGTCCGTCGTCCCACCTTCGCCCATGGGGCTACGGTGGGCAGGCTGTCATCTGTCCCAACCGGCATTGCGTGCGCGCCTCGTCCTCCTGCTTTTTGTAAGCCCGCAGACGCTTCATCATGTTATCAAAATCCACCTGATGTCCGTCGAATTCCGGCCCGTCCACGCAAACGAAGCGCGTCTTACCCCCGACGGTGACCCGGCACCCGCCACACATGCCCGTGCCATCCACCATGATCGTGTTGAGCGACACAACCGTGGGGACGCCATAGGGGCGCGTCGTTTCCGCGCAGAACTTCATCATGATGGGCGGTCCGATGGCTACGGCCAGGTTCGGCTTAGGGTTCCGCTCGCACAATTCCTTCAGGGGTGCGGTGACGAGCGCCTTGCGCCCGTAGGAACCATCATCCGTGCAGATGATCAGCTCATCTGCCAGGGCCCGCATGCGGGGCTCGAGGATCAGCAGGTTTTTAGTGCGCGCACCCATGATGATGATGACCTTGTTGCCGGCGCGTTGCATGCCCTGGACAATTGGGTACAGGGGTGCCACGCCGATCCCGCCGCCGATGCAGACGACCGTGCCGAATTTCTCGATGTGGGTTGGTCGTCCGAGGGGGCCGACCAGGTTTTCGATCATGTCGCCCTCCCGCAAGGCGGCCAGGCGATGGGTGGTTAGGCCGACGACCTGGAAAATGATGGTGATCGAGCCTTCCTTTGTGTCGGCATCGGCGATGGTCAGCGGGATACGCTCCCCGTATTTACTGTCGAGCTGGACGATCACGAACTGACCTGGTTTGCGTTCTTCCGCGATCAGCGGTGCGGCCAGCCGCATAAGTACGACGTCGTCGGAAAGTTGTTCCCTGTAAAGAATCGGATACATCGTGCCTTTTCTCTTTGCCGGTTGAGGTGTAATGCAGGGCATTGAATTAAACCGGGGGCTGATTGTCAATGACAAACGGTGCACCCAAAAAAATGTGATTGTTTTATACGTTGCCGGGGCGTATTGCGGCGAGCTTTACTTTGCCATCCATTTTGCTTACGATCATGTCCTTTGAAGTCGTTTAGGTTTGGCGTGATTTGAAAATTCAGAAAGGAGAAAGGCATGCCGCTTGTTGATCTGCCTCTGGCAAAATTGAAACGCTACCGGGGCCGGAACCCGAAGCCGACCGATTTTGAGCGCTACTGGGACCGGGCCCTGAAAGAAATGTGCGCCGTGGACCCGCAGATCGAGCTCGTGAAAAGCGATTTTCAGACGTCGATCGCGGACTGTTTTGATCTTTATTTTACCGGCGTGCGCCAGGCCCGGATTCATGCCAAATACATCCGGCCCCGGCATTGTGCCCGGCCGCATCCGGCGGTTCTGCAGTTTCATGGCTATACCGGAAGCGCTGGCGACTGGTGCGACAAGCTGAATTATGCCGCCCTGGGTTTTTCCGTGGCGGCGCTGGACTGCCGTGGCCAGGGCGGCACGTCCGAAGATACAGGTGGTAGCAAGGGAACCACGTATCGGGGCCATATTATCCGCGGGCTGAACGATTGCCCGGATCAACTGCTATTCCGCCACATATTCCTGGACACGGCCCAACTGGCGCGGATTGTCATGGGCCTCCCGGAAGTGGATGCCCGTCGTGTCGGAGCCATGGGTGGCTCGCAGGGGGGCGGGTTGACGTTAGCCTGTGTCGCGCTGGAACCGCGCATCCGCCGCGCCGTACCGATGTTTCCCTTCCTCAGCGACTACAGGAGAATCTGGGAGATGGACCTGGCCAAGGATGCCTACGAGGAGCTGAAAACTTATTTCCGCCAGTTCGATCCCCGGCATGAACGGGAGGCGGACATATTCTACCGTCTGGGCTATATTGATGTCCAGCATCTGGCGCCGCGCATCCGGGCCCGTATGCTGATGGGTACGGGGCTCATGGATACCATCTGCCCGCCGTCCACCCAGTTTGCCGCCTATAATAAGATCCGCTCGCCCAAGACCATGGTCATTTATCCCGACTTCGGCCACGAAGTCCTGCCCGGTTTCCAGGACAGGGCATTTCAATTCATGGCAAAACTGTAAATTCAAATTACAAGGCATTTTCACGCAAACCGAAGAATGTAAATCAATGCTGATTAAAAACAGTATTAATCGGCGAATGCGAATCAGTCGTTTTTGGTTCAGGATTTTCTTTTTTTATCAATTGTTTGGAATTTGGAGTTTTGGGTAAAAGGAAGAGGACGTATGACTCGGCGTGAACGCTTGATGGCCACTTTGCGTGGTGAGAGGGTGGACCGGCCGCCGGTCAGCTTCTACGAAATTGACGGGTCGCAGAACACGCAGGATCCCGACCCCTTCAACATCTATTCGCATCCGTCCTGGCGCCCGCTGGTCGAACTGGCACGCGCCAAAACAGACTGCATTGTCCGGTGCGGGGTTTCATTTAAGAATACGCCGCCCGACCCGCTTGCCGAACTGACCAGTTCCGAAACGCATGCTGATGCGCAAGGCGATAGTTTTACGACGACCACCCTCAAGGCTGGAAAGCGCATGCTGACCTGCCGGAGACGGCAGAATCCGGACATTAATACCGTCTGGACCCTGGAGCATTATCTCAAGGATGAGGATGATATCAAAGCCTGGCTTGATTTGCCGGAAGCTCCGCTGGGCGGCGAGCCGGATGTGGAAGTGATCCTGAACATTGAAAAGAAGTTGGGTGACACCGGCATCGCCATGATTGACACCGGCGATCCGCTGTGCGCCGCCGCCGAGCTGTTCGACATGGGGCAGTTCACGATCATGGCCATGATCGAATCGGAGTTGTTCCGCCGGATCATGGACCGGTTTGCCCGTAGATACTGGTATCAAACCGAAGCGATTGCCAAGGCGTTGCCCGGCCGGCTCTGGCGGATCTGCGGGCCGGAATACGCGTCGGAACCCTACTTGCCGCCCAGCCTTTTTAAGGAATACGTGGTGCCTTATGACAAACCCATGGTGGACTCCATCCAGCGTTATGGCGGATTCGCCCGGATTCATTGTCATGGACGATTAAAATCAGTTCTGGAGCATATAGCCGCCACCGGGTGTGTGGGCCTCGATCCCATTGAGCCGCCGCCCCAGGGCGACGTGGAACTTAGCTTTGTCCAGGAAAAGGTCGGCAACCAGATGGTGCT
>VSJD01000243.1 GCA_008636095.1 Kiritimatiellota bacterium
CTTCGGCAACCTGGAGGCCAGCGATCTTGAGAACCTGCCGACGCCGCAGTTTGAGAAGAAGATTGTAACAGCCATTCGCGAAGGTACGGCGGGGCCGGGCCGCGGGTTTGTGCTCATGCCTTCCGCCTGTCCCTACGGCCGAGTGCTGTCTCCCTTGGCCCTGGCCAATTACCGCAAGATGGTGGAAGTCGTGGGAGCCGGGTGACGGAAAGACAGACCACGCGGGACGCGTGGCAAGCGACAGATTTATCCCGCGTTGCGCGGGACACCAGACGACGGACACCGGACCAGAGAAGCAAAATGATGGGTGGCGGGTACGGTGGCGACTGATAAAGAAACGGCGCAACGGCTCAGAAAATCTGGCCGTCGCGCCGTTTGTTAACTTGGATATTGGTTATTATTTTTTACGTTTCGCGCTGAGAGCCGACTGGGCCGCCGCCAGCCGGGCAATCGGCACGCGGAACGGACTGCAACTTACATAGTTCAGCCCGGTCTTAAAGCAAAACTCTACCGAGGCCGGGTCGCCACCCTGTTCGCCGCAGATACCGATTTTTAGGCCATTGCGCGTCTTGCGCCCCCTCTGCACGGCCATCTGAACCAACTGCCCGATGCCTTCCTGGTCAATGGTCTGGAAAGGATCGGCCGTCAGGATTTTCTTTTCGAGATAGTCACCCATGAATCCGCCGATATCGTCACGGCTGAACCCGAAGCCCATCTGGGTCAGGTCATTCGTACCGAACGAGAAGAACTCGGCTTCCTCGGCCATCTTGTCGGCCGTGAGGCATGCACGCGGGATTTCAATCATCGTGCCGTAGGCGTGCGGGATGTTTTTTATTTTCATCTTGGCAAGCACCTCGGCATAGACCTTCAGGCAGAGCGTCTTCTGGTCGCGCAGTTCGCGCACGTCACAGGTCACCGGCACCATGATTTCCGGCTTGCATTTCTTGCCGGCCTTGATGAGTTCCGCCGCCGCCTCGAAGATGGCGCGTACTTGCATTTCCGTAACTTCCGGGTAGGTGATCCCCAGTCGCACCCCGCGGTGCCCCATCATCGGGTTGGATTCGTGCAACTGCTCGCCGCGCTTCTGGATTTCCTCCACCGTGATGCCGAGGCTCGCCGCCAGGTCGCGCTGTTTTTCCTCGTTCTGCGGTACGAACTCGTGCAGGGGCGGATCGAGCAGGCGGATGGTGACCGGCAGGCTTTCCATCGCTTCCAGCGTGCCCTTGATCGAGGCCTTCACGAATGGGAACAACTCGGCTAAAGCTTTCCGGCGCTCATCGACCGTCTTGCTGAGAATCATCTTGCGGAGCAAGAAGAGCGGCTGGTCACTGCCCTTGCCGTAGAACATGTGCTCGGTGCGGAAGAGCCCGATGCCTTCGGCCCCGAAAGCGCGGGCGATCCTGGCGTCGGCAGGCGTGTCCGCGTTGGCGCGCACGCCCATTGTCCGGAACTTGTCCACGATCTTCATGAAGTGTTGGAAGCGCGGATTTTCCGAGGCATCAATCATCGAAAGCTGACCGGCATAGACATAGCCCCGGGTCCCGTTCAACGTGACCCAGTCGCCTTCCTTGAACGTCTGGCCGGCAACGGCCGGTTCGCCGGCGACGGTTACAGTTTTGGCTTCCGCGTTAACGTGCAAAGCCGCAGCGCCGACGATACAGCATTTGCCCCAGCCGCGCGCCACGAGCGCCGCGTGGCTGGTCATGCCGCCGCGTGCCGTCAAAATGCCCACGGCGGCCTGCATGCCTTCCACGTCTTCCGGGTTCGTTTCTTCGCGCAGGAGGATGACTTTCTTCCCGGTCTTGACCCATTCCACCGCGGCCGAAGCCGTGAACACGAGCTGACCCACGGCCCCGCCCGGCCCGGCCGGCAGTCCCTTGGCCAGCACCTGGGCGGTTTTTTCCGCGGCGGGATTAACAATCGGGTGCAAGAGCTCATCCAACTGGGCGGGCGAAACCCGCATGGCGGCTTCCGATGCGGAGATCAATTTTTCGGCCATCATGTCCATGGCCATATTCAAGGCCGCCGTGCCCGTGCGTTTGCCCACGCGGCATTGCAACATATAAAGCGTGCCGGCCTGGATCGTGAACTCGATGTCCTGCATGTCGCGGTAATGCTTCTCGAGTTTCTTCTGGATGTCGTCGAGCTCGCGGTATAGCGCCGGCATGGCTTTTTCAAGCGAGTCCAGGTGCACGTTCTGCTCGTTCTTGGTGGCTTCGTTCAGCGGGCTGGGCGTGCGGGTGCCGGCGACGACATCTTCGCCCTGGGCGTTAACCAGCCATTCGCCATAAAATTTGTGTTCGCCGGTGGCGGGGTTGCGGCTGAAAGCTACGCCGGTGGCCGAGGTGTTACCCATATTACCGAAGACCATTGCCTGGACGTTGACCGCCGTGCCCCACTCGTCGGGAATGCCCTCAATCCGCCGATAGGAGATGGCGCGCTTGCCGTTCCAGCTCTTAAACACGGCGCCAATGCCGCCCCACAACTGCTCGATTGCGTCATCGGGGAACGGCCGGCCAAGCACCTGCTGGACGCGTTTCTTGAATTCTTCTACAAGGACCTTGAGATCGTCGGCGGTCAGGTCCGTATCGGCCTTGTAGCCTTTCTGCTTCTTAACCGTATTGAGCATTTCGTCCAACTGCTTGCGGATGCCCTTGCCTTCGACCGGTTCAATGCCTTCGGACTTTTCCATGACGACGTCGGAATACATCATGATCAGCCGCCGATAGGCGTCATAAACGAAACGCTCGTTTTGCGTTTTGGCAATCAAGCCGGGAATTGTGTGCGAGCAGAGCCCCACGTTGAGGACCGTTTCCATCATGCCAGGCATGGATTTGCGCGCGCCGGAACGGCAGGAGACCAGCAGGGGGTCGGCAGGATCGCCAAACTTCATGCCCATCAGCGTTTCCGTCTTGGCCAGCGCTATTTCGACTTCCTTCTTCAGGCTGGCAGGGAATTTGGATTTGTTCTTGAAGAAATCCACACAGCATTCGGTGCTGATGGCAAAGCCGGCGGGCACTGGCAGGCCCAGCAGGCACATCTCCGCCAGATTGGCGCCCTTGCCGCCCAGCAGGTTCTTCATGCTGGCGTTGCCTTCGGTGTTCTTCCGACCGGGTCCGAATAAATACACGTATTTCTTTGTCTTTGTTGATTTTGTGGTCTTCTTGGCTGGCATGGTTGGATTCTCCTTTGTTATTGCGGTTATTCGATTGAATTTATGCACAGGAACTGTAAAACATAGCGGTTCTAATGAACCGCGGCTACACCGGCTTAGTGTAGATGCCGTTCGATAGAACGGCAAAAGCATTAAAGGGTATTCGCCGGCTACACAAAGCGGGCAAGATTAGCAGGTCGGATTAGGCTGTCAATAACGAAAAAAGGCCGGTGTCCCGATCTCCTGAAGAGTAGGGGCACCGGCCAATAGGCTTAACGCTTGATAGGCAACAGCTTAATACTTCAGAATGGTAACTGTGGCCGGAACTGAAAAAGCGTTGGACACCACAGCATTGGTGATACAAACCGTACTGCCGAGCACGTTGGTCGTATCTACCCACATGCCCTGGCCGGCCACTTTCACTATATTGCCGCCTTGCCAACTATGGTTGCCGCCCCAGTTGGTGCCAGAAGAACCGGCAATGGTGTTTGGCCCGTTCATGTCACAGAAAATGACTTTGTCGCCTTCCTGCGATTCGCGGCCTTTGTAATAATTGTAACAACTGTTGGAAACGGTTACTGTCGCAAGCGTATCGGCGGCCTTAATGCCGTAATTCCCGGCGGCGGTGGGGCAAATGAACATTTCCGGCGTGATCCCTTCCGCGTTCAAATATCCCCCGGTGGCGGTTTGTGGTCCAACCAGGTTGCCGGGGGGGAAGCTCGGGCGGAAGGAGTCGGCCGGATTCAAGCCCCAGGCCGAAATAGTTTTCCAGAGGCCGTTCTGGTTCGAGAGACAGTTCACGCGGCGGGCCTTTTCCCGTACGGCGCCCAGGTTGGGCAGGAGCAAACCGGCTAAAATGGCGATAATGGCGATAACTACCAGCAATTCCACCAGCGTGAACGCACGTTTTGAAATCCGCCGCCAGATACATTTCATGATGTCTTCCTCCTCAAGGGTTGGTTTAATCACCAACGTTTTCAGCAGTATTTTTATTCAACGTTAAAATGTAATTTGCTTTTCATACAATAATCAACCGGTTATTGTAAGTCAACAGTTATTTTTAATATTTATGCAAACTTCTGATTTTGACTATCACCTGCCGCCGGAGCTGATTGCCCAGCATCCGCTTCCAGACCGTACCCAGGCCCGCATGCTGGTTATCCAGCGCGCTACGGGTGCATTCGATCACCGGCGGGTGGCCGACCTTCCGGCGTTTCTCCGCCCGGGCGACTTGCTGGTGGTGAATGATACGCGCGTCATCCCTGCCCGTCTGTACGGCAAAAAGGCCGGCACCGGAGGAAGTGTGGAAATCCTGTTGATCGAGGAAACGATGCCCGGCATCTGGGAGGCGCTCCTGCGCGCCCGGCATGCGAAACCCGGCATCCGCCTGGAACTGGCCGGAGGCCAGGTCCAGGCAGAAGTCCTGGCAGTTTCCGCCAGAGGCGGATCCGCCCAAGGTGGAAAAAACAAGGGACGCGTCACACTCCAACTCCGGCATGAACGTCCGCTCTTTGAAATCCTCGAAACCGACGGCGTGCCGCCCCTGCCGCCCTACATCAAGCGAACGGCCGCCAATGCCTTGCAACGCGCGTCAGACCGCGAGCGTTATCAGACCATCTATGCCCGCAACCCCGGTGCCGTGGCGGCGCCGACGGCCGGCCTGCATTTTACCGAGGCGCTTTTAACCACATTGGAACAGCAGGGCGTCCGCCATGCCGCCGTGACGCTCCACGTCGGTCCGGGCACGTTCAAGCCGGTAACCGTTGCCGAAGTGGAACAGCACCGCATGGATGCGGAACGCTACACCGTGCCGGAAGTCACGGCGCGGCTAATCCGCGCAACCCGCGAGGCCCAAGGACGGATTGTGGCGGTTGGCAGTACCGTTGTGCGCACGCTGGAAACCGTTGCGGCGGACCACGAATCCGTGGTGGACCACGAATCCGTGGTGGCCTCACAGGGCCGCAGTGACCTGTTCATTTACCCGCCCTATACGTTCCGGGTAGTGGATGCGCTCCTGACCAATTTTCACCTGCCCTCTTCTAGCCTGCTGATGATGGTTAGCGCCCTGGCTGGACGCGAATTGATCTTGCGCGCATACGCGGCGGCGATCCGGGAACGATACCGTTTTTACAGTTACGGCGACTGCATGCTGATCCTCTAAGGCGGGCTATGCCCGCAACCCAAAGCTTTTGCCCGCGAAACACGCGAAAAGGAACGCTAAATTTATCTAACAGGAAATTGCTCTTGGGTAGCCGCGCCGGTAACGGCGCGGATTCTTTCGGCAGCCACGGGCTTACGCCCGCGGCTACAAGAGTCCGCCCGTTAGGGCGATAAGTCAAAAAAGAAAATCTTTTCTTTTTCGCGTCCTTTCGCGTGTTTCGCGGGCAATGTTCCGGTTTCTTTTTTTGTTTTTTATCGCGGTTTCGAGTGGATATGGTACTAAACTCTGTTCTTTGTTCTTCGTTATTTGTCCTTTCCCAAACGAAGAACCAAGAACGTTTTTAAACTTTTTATGCCGACCATTCTGTGATCGCGGCCACGGCGGCGCAATCCACGATATCGTTGGCGGAACAGCCGCGGGATACATCGTTGAATGGGCGGCGCAAACCCTGTACCAGCGGACCGATGGCGGTGGCGCCGGCCAGTCGCTCGGTAGCCTTATACATTGTGTTGCCGCAGTTGAGGTCCGGGAAGATAAGCACATTGCACCGTCCGGCGATGGCGGAATTCGGTGCTTTCTTGGCGGCCACTTCGGGGATGACGGCGGTGTCGAACTGGAATTCACCGTCAATCTTCAGCTCCGGTGCCATGGCTATAGCCTTGGCGGTGGCCGCGATCACTTTATCCACGATCGGATCCTTGGCGGAGCCCTTCGTGGAGCAACTGATCATACCGACGCGCGGCTCGTCGCCGGTGAGCGTCTGGTAGGTGCGGGCCGTGGTCACGGCAATTTCGGCCAATTGATCGGCGGTGGGGTTGATGTTGAGTCCGCAGTCGGCGTAAAAGAGCGCTCCATGAAATCCCCAGCGCGGATCGCGCATCTGCATGATGAAATATGACGAGGCGATCTTGATGCCGGGCGCGGTCTTGAAGAGCTGGAGCGCTGGGCGGGTTTTGTCGGCGGTGTCGTGGTTATAACCGTGGGGATTGCCGCCGCCGGAAACATACCCATGCGCGTCGCCCGCGCAGACCATGGCCGCCGCGAAGACGCAGGTGTCCTTGATCCAGGCGCGCGCCTGGGCCTCGTTGAGCCCCTTGGCCTGGCGGAGCTCCACAAGCTTTGCGATGTAATCATTGAGGCGCGGGTGCTTGAGCACGTCCGCTAACTCCACTCCGTCCATTGAAATCCGGTTCGCGTGGGCCAGTTTAAGGATTACCTCGGCGTCACCTACCAGGATGGGTTGGGCGTACCCCGTTTGGGCCAGCTTGGCGGCCGCCTGGAGATTGCGGACATCGTCGCTCTCCGTCAGGCAGATCTTGCGGTTGAGTGACTTTGCTTTGCTTCGGATGCGGTCCAATACGGTTTTCGGCATGATGGGGGGTCCTTATGACACAAGAATCCGCAGGGTTTCCCGCGCGATCATCAGTTCCTCGTTGGTGGGGATGACCAGCACCGCCGGCAGGCTACCTTCACGCGAAATGGTGAGCGCATTGGCCTTGTTCAGCGCCGGATCCAGGTAAATACCCAAATACGTCAGTTGCTCGCATACCATCGCGCGCACCAGCGAAACATTTTCGCCAATGCCGGCCGTGAAGATCAAGGCGTCGAACCCGTTCAACACGGCGGCATAAGCGCCAATGTATTTCACCAGCCGGTGCACGAACACATCCAGCGCCAGCTTAGCCGTCACCGAGCCGCTCGCGATGGCCTTCAAAATGTCGCGCATGTCGTTACTGCCGATGCCGGCCAGTCCCAACAATCCGCTTCTCTTGTTAAGCAGGCGGTCTACTTCGTCCAGACTGTAACCCAGCCGGCGCAGGAAGATAACGACGGCCGGATCTATATCACCACAGCGTGTGCCCATGACCAGGCCTTCCAGCGGGGTCAGGCCCATGCTGGTGTCCGCAACCTTGCCGCGGTTGACCGCCGTGATGCTGCACCCGTTGCCCAGGTGCGCCGTAATGAGTTTAAGAGTGTCGAATTCGCGGCCCAGAACTTGGGCGGCCGTGACGGCCACAAAATGGTGCGAAGTGCCGTGAAACCCGTAGCGCCGGATCTGATTTTTGTCGGCGATGTCCTTGGGGATGGCATAAGTATAAGCGGCGCTTGGCATGGTCTGGTGAAAGGCGGTATCAAACACGGCCACCATGGGCACGTTCGTGAACAGGTGTTCGCATGCCTCGATGCCTTCGTAGTTGGGCGGGTTGTGCAACGGTGCCAGCGGGAAGCAATCCAGGATTATCTGCTTGATGGCGGCCGAAATCTTAACCGCGCCGCTGATGGTCGCGCCGCCGTGTACCACGCGGTGCCCGATGCCCTCGATCTCTGTCAGGTTGCCGATCACGCCCGTTTTTTTATCCATCAGCGCCAGGCATGCCTCGGAAATAGCCGCCTCGGAGGAATTGGCCGAAATATCCTTTTCCATCTTCTGTCCACGATGGTTGGAATACTTCAGCCGCGTGTCCGGCGCATTGATCCGCTCGATGAGCCCCTTGGCCAGTAATTTTTCGCCGGAGCTTTCGTACAAATTGAATTTGACCGACGAACTACCCGCGTTGATGACTAATATTTTCATGATAAGATATGGACGTTAACCCGGATATTTCACGCTAAGTGTGAAATATCCGGGTTAACATCTTCGCCCGGAGGAAAAGAAAACCGATCGGACAATATCAGCTTCCCATTCGCCTGACAAGTTTCTTGTGGCGGAAAATGAATACCCAGCCTTGCATTTTTTTTACGTGTCTTTATGATATCAGTACTTTTGTAACGAACCTATCAATTATTGGAGGAAACGGAATGAACCTGCTTCTGGTTGCCAATACGATTCGCGGTCTGGCCATGGATGGTGTGCAGAAGGCCAATAGCGGCCACCCGGGCATGCCCATGGGCACGGCCGATTTCGCCGCGGTCCTGTTCCTTAAGCACCTGAAATACTGTCCCTCCAATCCGGCCTGGGCCGATCGCGACCGCTTCATCCTCTCCCCGGGGCACGGCTGTATGCTCCTCTACAGCCTCCTGCACCTGGCCGGTTATGACCTTAAACTCGATGAGCTCAAGCAGTTCCGCCAGTGGGGCAGCCGCACGCCGGGCCACCCGGAACACGGGACAACCCCGGGCGTCGAAACGAGCACCGGTCCCCTGGGCCAGGGTTGCGGCAACGCGGTGGGCATGGCCCTGGCGGAAGCCATGCTGGCCGAGCGCTTCAACATGCCCGGCGAGACGATCGTTGATCACTATACCTACGGCATCTGCAGTGATGGCGACCTGATGGAAGGCATTTCCCACGAGGCGTTTTCCCTGGCGGGCCACCTGGGGCTCAACAAGCTCATATTTTTCTACGACAGCAATCGGATCACGATCGAAGGTTCCACCGACCTGGCCTATAGCGACGACGTCCGCAAGCGTTTCGAGGGCTATCATTGGAACGTGCTGGAAGTGGATGGCCATGATATTGCCGCCTTGGACCAGGTCCTTGCCAAGGCCCGGACCGAGACTCAGCGGCCGACGCTTATCATCGGTCACACCACGATCGGCAAGGGTAGTCCGCACATGGCCGGTTCATCCGAATCGCACGGCGCCCCCCTGGGGGCCGAGGAAGTTTTCGCCACCAAGAAGGCTTTGGGTCTCAAGGAAGATCAGGACTTTTTTGTGCCGGATGAAGTGCGCGCGATTTTCGCGGCGCGCGCTCACGACCTGCAGGCCCTTGAGGAACAATGGCAGGCCGACTTCCAGCAATATCGCGTCAAGCACCCTGATAAGGCCGCTGCCTGGGATGCCGCCCAGACTCTCGCGCTCCCGGTGGACCTGGAAAAGAGTCTGCCGGTATTCGATCCGGCCAAGCCCGTGGCCACACGCAACGCGTCCCATACAGTGATCCAGAAATTAGCCAAGGCCGTGCCATATCTCGTGGGTGGCTCCGCCGACCTGGCGCCCAGTACCCGCACGATCATGGATGGCGAGGGCGACATCAAGCCGCACTCGTTCCGTGGCCGTAATTTCCATTTTGGCATTCGCGAGCACGCTATGGGCGCGATTCTGAACGGGATCGCGCTCCACGGCGGTTTCCGTGCCTACGGAGCCACCTTCTTTGTATTCTCGGATTATTTCCGGCCCTCAATCCGCCTGGCCTGTATCATGAAACTGCCCGTGATTTATGTCCTGACCCACGACAGTTTTTACGTGGGCGAGGATGGACCTAGCCACGAGCCGGTGGAACACACTATGGCGTTGCGGATCTTGCCGAATATGACGGTCATTCGTCCGGCCGATCCGACCGAGACCGGAGCCGCCTGGATTGCCGCGCTGAAAAACACGGAAGGCCCCACCGCCATCCTGCTGACCCGCCAGAATCTGCCTGTGCTTGACCGCACGCAGTTCCCGAAGGCGAACAAATTGGAGCAGGGCGCCTATGTGCTCTGGCAGAGTGCGCCTGGCCGGCCGCAGATCATTCTGATTGCCACGGGCTCCGAAGTGCCGCTGGCGCTGGATGCCGCCCGCGAGGTAGCCAAGGACGGCGCTAAAGTCAGGGTGGTGAGCATGCCATCCTGGGAACTGTTCGAGAAACAGCCCGAAAAGGTCAAGAAGACCGTTCTGCCGCCCTATTGCCGTTGTCGCCTGGCCATCGAGGCGGGCGTGACGATGGGTTGGGAAAAATACGTTGGATCCAAGGGCCGCGTGTTCGG
>VSJD01000246.1 GCA_008636095.1 Kiritimatiellota bacterium
TCTCAACCACTTCGGGGCCTCGGCGCCCTACAAGGTGCTGGCGAAGGAATACGGCTTTACTACCGAAAACATTGCCCGCATAGTCCGCGAGATGATCGCAGGGAAATAGTTGGCCACGCCAACGAATTTCCAAAATCCAAGTTTCAAATTCCAAGGAAATGCAGTCAAAATTAAGACAAAGGTAAAAAAGGGAATAAAAGCCAGGATTTCTTTTGTTTTGATTGGAGTTTGACTATTCCTTGAATTTGGATTTTGGAACTTGTAGTTTTCTGTGTTGTGGGCATAGTCCACAGTAGATATTTATCCGATCATACCATGGCACGATTCATCATCAATGGTCGGCGCAAGATCGGCGGCGTGTTCCAGCCGGCAGGCAACAAGAATGCCGTCCTGCCCATGCTGGCGGCCTGTCTGCTGACCGATGAGGAGCTCGAACTGCGCAATGTGCCCCGGATCGAGGACGTTGTCACCATGCTGGCCATCCTGGCTGAACTGGGGGTCAGTGTGAACCAGAAGGAGCGCACCGTTCGTCTATGCGCCCGAGGCATCCGCAAGCGCCGTCTCAACCGTGAACTCTGCCACAAGGTGCGGTCTTCCATTTTATTTGCCGGACCCATGGTTGCGCGCCATGGTCGCGTTGTAATCTATCCACCGGGCGGGGATGTCATCGGCCGGCGGCGGCTGGATACGCACCTCTTGGGACTGCGCGCGCTGGGGATCGAGATTACCGGCGGCGAACATTTCACCTTCCGGCGACAGACCCTGGGCGGGGCCGATATCCTGCTCGATGAGGCCAGCGTCACGGCGACCGAAAACATATTGATGGCCGCCGTGTTGGCGCCGGGCGCGACCACTCTGTTTAATGCGGCCTGCGAGCCGCATGTTCAAGACTTGGGATGCCTGCTTATGAAAATGGGTGCGCGGATTACCGGGTTGGGCACCAATCGGGTCGGCGTGGAAGGCGTGGAGAGCCTGCACGGGGCCGTTCACGATGTCGCGCCGGATCACATTGAAATCGGCAGTTTTCTCGCGGCCGCGGCGGTTACAAACGGTGACCTGGCCATTGTCCCCGTGTCTCGGCATGATATGGCCCCGATCCTGCGCCCGTTCCAGACGCTGGGCATGGCCTTAACGCTCGACGAGGGTGGCTTAAAGCTTGTGTCACGACGACGGCCGCGGGTGCATTCCGAGTTAGGGCTTGCCGTACCGAAGCTCGAGGACGGACCCTGGCCGAATTTCCCCTCTGACCTCATGAGCGTGGCGATTGTAGCCGGCACGCAAGCGCAGGGCACAGTCCTGTTCTTCGAAAAAATGTTTGAAAGCCGCATGTATTTCGTGGACCGCCTGATTGACATGGGCGCGCGGCTGGTGCAATGCGACCCGCACCGCGTAGTGGTGATCGGGCCATCGAGTTTGCACGCCATTCCGGTCTACAGCCCCGACATCCGCGCCGGCATGGCGCTTCTGATTGCCGCGCTCTGCGCCAAGGGCACGAGCGTCATCAACAATGCCGAAGTAATTGACCGCGGCTACGAGCGCGTGGAGGAACGCCTGCGCGCGCTGGGTGCCGATATTGTGCGTGAGACATGATGTGAAAATCCAGTTTGGTCGTCGTTGGAAAGTTGCCGGAAAACTCACGATTAAGGAGCGCTAATATGGATGCTGACAAAAAAACAGTCTCTAACAAAGTGCAGTCTTATCTACATCTGATCCAAAGACTGGCTATGTTATTATATAACACAAAACTATATTACGGTCTTAATAATCCCCTGGTAATGAAAGAATCGTCCGAAGTCCTTTCGGAAATCGAAAATCTTACCTTGAAGAAGGATACTTTGACGTTTGCCGTTCTGGGAAATACGATGTTTGTAAATGGTGAAAAGCTTGAAATACGCGATGGGCTCTCCAAACAGTTCACGCTTAATCTTACGAAGCTGAGTCTCGGCGCGCTTGACTTGAGGCCTGGTTTAACCATTAACGAATTAAGCACGTTAATGTCGCTGCTGATTAATAATGATAATTTAAAAGGCAAGCCTGAAATTAAAAAATACCTGGATGAACATGATGTCAAGCATATCATCCCGCATCTTGCCACCTATCAGCTGGTGCAGGAGAATGAGCAGGTTGTCAAAGAAGGCAGCGTGGTAGACGTGGACAAGTTGTCTTCCAAAGTCGTCAAAGATTATGCATCTGATTTAAAACATGCTTCGGCAAATAACAAAACACCGACTGGAACCGTTGACGAAATCAGCAAATTTTTATTTAACTTGTCTCACAATCTGGCAGAAGGCAAGCCCGCGGAGGAGAGCAAAATCCTTCCCGATTTAAAGGATGGTGTGCTTAAATCAGGGGGGCAGGTAAATAGCGGGCCATCGCCTGAAGTTGTCGGCCTGTTTTCGTCCGATCTAAGGAATGGTGTCATAAGAGATAAGCTTTTGATGCGTGACCCAATGTTTCTTTGTAAGGTTTTAACCAATCTAACTCAAGCAATAAACACGATGGAGGAACTATCGAGGATTATTTGGACAATTGGCGAATTTCTAATTAGTGACATTTCATTGACAAAGGAAATCGAAGCAAATCGCAAGGTGTGCGAACAACTCAACAATCATTTGGTTGCTCAATGGCAACAAAAAGAAAGCAAGGAGCAAGGCAAGAAAATAATCGAAGAGTCATTTGCCAAAATCATCACCGCAATACAGATTAAAAAATATATATTTGCCTATATAAAACATAAAAAGGGGCTTGAAGTTGTTTTAAAAAAAATCAATAAGATGCTGAAAGATGTGCCTGAAGACAACGTGCTGTATCAGCAAATAAAAAATGAATTACGGAAGATTGGATCTCCCAAATACGACAGCAATATGTTTGAATGAACATTATTCTTCCTGGTTATTTCTTGATTGCACTATTTCTTGATTGCACTTGACATTAAGAAGGCTTTTTGCCAAAATAAAAAAAAGGGAATGGTGGCGAAAAATAACTCAGAAATATAACAAGAATAATTTAAGTTGGCTGCCATATTGAGGAGAAAATCATGATTACCAATCCATCGGCATTAATCCTGGCGTTGCGCGCGGTTGCGCGCGCGTTAATCCGCAAGCAAAAGGTGTTGCTCATGCTGATCCTGCTGGCGTTTGCCCCGTGCGCGCAGGCGGCTTTTTCGCTGGTCATGACCAACGGGTACGGCGATGTCTATCGTATGAACCTGATGCGCGAACGCATCACTTACCAGGCTTATCGCGGCATCTGCTCCTACCGCGGCTTTTCGCTGTCCGGTTGTTCCACCACGGGCGAGGTGGTGATGTTGCGGATCAGGGAGTCGCCGGCCATGCCGGAGCATTTTTCCATACTCTCCACCTCGAGGCGCTGGGGCACGACCACATATGTGTTGAACGATGTGTTCCGCCCGCTCAGCAGTTGGGTAATGGCCGGGTATGAAAACTGGTACCCGTATGACATGACCTGCAGCGTGGCGATGTATATTAACAGCGGCGGATTCGGTCTGCAAGGCAGCCCCGCTTATGCGGTCCCCGATCTTCTGGGTGGATCGCCATTTTCCGTATTGAATTCGGAAGACCGTGGCGACTTGTTCTCCAGTTTGTCGTCTGCTTACGCGCCGAAAGCGTATTCGCTGGTCATGACCAACGGGTACGGCGACAGCTACCGCATGAACCTGATGCGCGACCGCATTAATTACCAGGCTTATCGCGGCATCTGCTCCTATCGTGGATTTTCCCTGTCCGGTTGTTCCACCACGGGCGAGGTGGTGATGTTGCGGATCAGGGAGTCGCCGGCCATGCCGGAGCATTTTTCGCTGGTTTCCACCTCGATGCGCTGGGGCAGAACCATGTATTTTCTAAACGACGTGTTCCGTCCGCTCAATAGCTGGGTCATGGCCGGGTATGAAAACTGGTACCCGTATGACATGACCTGCAGCGTGGCGATGTACATTAATTCCGGCGGTTTCGGTGCCAAGTCGTTCCGGCCGGAACCGGTTGCCGCCATTAATCGGTCCGTTTCCTTTCCAATGGATAATGGCACGGGGACGAATCTGATCGGCGTGCTTTTGCCGCTTACCGGCGATTTGGCCGACACCGGCGCGTCATATCAAGCGGCTTTAATCCTTGCCCTGGGCGCCATCACCAACACACACGATATGCCTCTGATTCGCTTGTGGATCGAGGATACTAAAACGGATGCCGGGACAGCCTACGACAAACTGGTGGAAATGCGGTCCAATGGATGCCATATTGTGCTCGGTCCGGAGTCCAGCGAAGAATGCCGGATATTGAAGACCTTCGCGAACGAAAACGACGTTCTGCTCATATCGAGTTCGTCAACCGCCACGCCGCTTGCCCTGCCGGATGATAATCTCATGCGTTTGACTATTGACGATTCCAACCAGGCGCGCGTATTGGCGGAATTGCTGGCAAATGACGGCATTACCGATATCGCCATTTTAAGTCGCTCGGACATTTACGGTGAGGGATTCCTGAGCGCCTTGATCCAGGAACACAATGCGCGCGGCGGGACGGTTTTTGCGACAAATTATTGCCCGCGCGTCACCGATTTCATCCCGGAGACGGTGTCAAATCTGGCCACGCAAGTAAGCGCCCGTAGTGCGGTTAGGGGCGCAAACCGGGTTGGCGTGGTTACCATCCTTTTTGACGAGGGCGTGGACGTACTGGCGCAGGCGGTCTACTGGCCTGCCCTGTATACTGTGCGCTGGTACGGGACCGACGGCATGGCCCAAAACCGGTCGCTGGCGGCGAATACGCTGGCCTCAGCGGTGGCAACGCATGTTGGATATACCTGCCCGTCGTTTGGACGGTTTACCAATGCGCTTTATGGCACCGTGGAAGCCGGGATCAGCGCGGAACTCGGCATACCGGTGGTGCCTCGTTATCCCATGTCAAGCTATGACGCGCTCTGGCTGGCGGCATTGGCGATTAAAGAAACCGGTGGAACCAATACTATGGACCAGCTTATCGCTGCCATCCATTCCGTGGCAACCAATTATGAGGGATGTACCAGTCCGATCGTTTTTAACGATGCCGATGACCGTGCGACGGGGACCTATGACATGTGGTCGTATCGGGGCGATGCCTTGGGTTGGGTGGAAGGCAAGGTCGGGCCGGTTGTGACCGTGAACCAGTCTGACGGCCCGCTGACGGTGTCCCGCGGCGATGAAGTTGCGGTTGCGGTAAAACTGTATCCGCCCGGGAACAAACTGGGAATGGAAGTGGATTGGTGGGTGGCGGCTTTGACTCCGGCGGGCTGGTATTATTATGGCCCCGATTCCAATTGGTGGCCGGAGAATGATTTTGCGAAATGGAGCCCGGTTTACCAGGGAGCAATCTTCGATCTGAACTCAACGACGGTTTTGCGAAGCACGATCTTGTCGGCCGGGGATTATACATTTTACTTCGGGGTGGACGAGTGCAACGGCAAGGTGGATGACGGAATCTGGCTCGATGCCGTCCAGTTGAGCGTGCATTAACAGGCCGCCTTCAGTACGGGGGTCGAGGCGCTGTTCGATGCAGGCTACCCGTAGGCTTCTTCGAGCACTTTGATCAGGTCGTCCACAAGCGGATACGAGGGATTAGCGCCTGCGCATTGATCATCGAAGGCTACTTCGGCCATGAATCTCAGCTTGGCCTTGAAATCGGCTTCCGGTACGCCCGCCGCGCGCAGGCTGGCGGGGACACCTAATGTTTTCTTTAATTCCGCCATGGCGCGGACCAGGTTTTCCACGCCTTTCTCCGGCGTGGACGTGTCCAGCTTGAGCACTGCCGCGATTTCCGCATAACGGTCTTTGGCCTTAGGCGACGGATAATTTGGGGATGGCGGAAACTTGTGCGGCAATGCGGCGTTGTAACGGATAACGGGAATCATTACGAACGCGTTGGCGCGGCCATGCGGAATATGGAACGTGGCCCCCAGGATATGGGCCAGGCAATGGTTAATCCCCAAAAACGCGTTGGTGAAGGCCATCCCCGCGATCGTAGATGCGTTGTGCATCTTTTCCCGGGCCAGGGCATTGCCGCCATTTAGGAACGCCTGCGGAAGATATTCAAACACAAGCTGAATCGCGCGCAACGCCAGGGGATCGGTGTAGTCCGAGGCCACCGTTGACACGTAGCTTTCCATCGCATGCGACAGCACGTCCAGCCCGGTATCCGCCGTGACCGTGGGCGGTACCGTCAGCACGAGATTCGGATCGATGATGGCGATGTCCGGAGTGATCGCGTAATCCGCGATGGGATATTTCTTCCCCGCCTTGGAATCCGTCACCACCGTGAAGGCCGTCACTTCCGACCCGGTGCCGCTGGTGGTGGGAATGGCGATGAAGCGGGCTTTCTGGCCCAAGGGCGGAAGTTTCACAATGCGCTTGCGGATATCCATAAACCGCAGGCGCAGGTCATCAAAGCTGAATTCGGGATGTTCATACATCAGCCACATGGCTTTGGCCGCGTCTATCGGCGAGCCGCCGCCCAGTGCGATGATCAGATCCGGCTTTTCTTTGTTCAGGACGGCGACACCCGCCGTGATGGTTTCAACGGTGGGATCGGATTTGACGTCCGAAAAAACGGACGACTGAATACCGGCCGCCTTGAGATATGCCGCCACGCGGTCCGTTGTGCCTTCCCTCACGGCGGACCCCGAGCAGACGATGAGGGCGCGTTTGGCGCCAAGGTCTTTGATCTCGTGCGTGAAAAACACATCCAGACAGCCCGGCTCAAAATAAATCTTTGACGGCACACGGAACCATTTCATATTTACCATCCTTTTGGAAACGCGTTTGATGTTCAGTAAGTGGGTCACGGTCACGTTGTCGGTCGTGATATTACAACCGCCGGTCCCACAACCAAGGGTTAGCGACGGATGCAGGCGGTTATAAATATCGCCGATGCCGCCCAACGCCGAAGGCGAATTGACCAGGATCCGTCCGGCGTTCAGGGTGCGGCTGAACTTGTCAATGGCCTGCTGGTCGCGTGAGAAAATGGACACGGAATGGCCCAGTCCACCGAAATGCGTCAGGTTGGTGCAAATATTGATGGCCTCGTCCAGGTTGGCGGCCACATAATAGCCCAGGAGCGGGCATAATTTTTCACGCGATAACGGCACGGTCTCACCCACGTCGGCCAGCCGCGCAAGGAGCAGCCGGGTTTGAGGCGGGACCTTGATGCCCGCCAGCTCGGCGATGTATTGGGCACTCTTGCCGACGACCTTGGATGACATGCTCTGTTTCGCCGGGTCAATGACGATGTCCTGGATCACGGCTACCTCGGAGGGCTTGAGAAAATAAGCGCCCTGGGAAACCAAGCGGTCTTCCACCGCTTGGCGGATGTCCCGGTGCACGACGATCGCCTGTTCCGAGGCGCAGATCATTCCGTTGTCGAAGGTCTTGCTCAGCAGAATGTCATTGACCGCCATGGGAATGTCGGCGCTTTTGTCAATATATACCGGCACGTTACCGGGGCCAACGCCAATGGCGGGTTTGCCGGATCCGTAAGCCGCCTGAACCAGGCCCGTGCCGCCTGTGGCCAGGATTAAAGCCACGTTGGGATGCGTCATCAACGCTTGCGTCATTTCCCGGGACGGTTCTTCGACCCATCGGATGACGTAGTCCGGCGCTCCGGCCGCCACGGCAGCCTCATAAATGATCCGGGCGGCTTCATTACTGCACTTTAATGCATTCCGCGAGGCGCAGAAGACAATGGCGTTGCGGGTCTTGAGCGCGATCAGGCTCTTGAACATGACCGTCGAGGTTGGATTGGTAATTGGCGTAATGCCCAGGACAACGCCCAGGGGTTCAGCGTATTCCATCAGGCCGGTGGCGGGGCAATCGTGGATCAGCCCGACCGTTTTAATGTCGCGGATGTCGTTGTAGATATATTCGGTGGCAAACAGGTTCTTGATGACCTTATCTTCGAATATACCCATGCCGGTTTCTTCGACTGCCAGATGGGCCAGTTCCAGGCGCTGGGCGGCGCCGGCTTTGGCCGCCGCCGCCACGATCTTGTCCACCTGTTCCTGGTCATACTGGGTAAAAATGGCGGCGGCTTCGTTGGCCTGGGCCATGAGCACGTCGGCCGCAGCTTTGACATTCGTGTCGGATTTCTTCGGGTCCATTTTCGTTCTCCTAACGCGGCACAAGGCCGGAACCAAACGTCTGTCTGCGTTCGAAAAAATTTAACAACGGCTTATGGCCAGTCATAATGCCCGCGATGGTTATGGGCATATGGCCTTGACGGCTTCCGCTTCATTTTCAAACACGTTAAAAGTTAAATCCAGCGCGGCCAGTTTGAATAATTTATAGATTTCCGGCGGGGGGCGGATCATGGCCAATTTAGTCCCGCTCGTGGCGGCGCTTTTATAGACCACTATTAGCATGCGCAACCCGGCACTACTGACGAAGGCTACCGCTTCCAGGTCAAAAACAAGTCCATGCGGACTTTGCTTAATTGCTTCCATCAACTGGGGTTGGATTTGGCCTTCGGTTTCCACGGACAAACGGCCGCTCAACGCAAGGATGTTGATCCGGGGATTTACGGTACTGGCAGATAATGCAACAGTCATACGATTCTCCTCAGGCTTGGCAGAACATTCAAGGTTGCCGATCAGATGATAAACGTTAAATAAATAGAATGATAAACTCCGCCGGTTTTGTCAATCTGTTATTTATCAATTATTTATCAATCTGTTGTTGACATCTTCGTAATAGGGCAGCGTGCAAAATTAAGATAAAATAAGATAATAGTGTTGACGGAGAGGATCCGGGCTATAAAATAACCCCCTACATGGATGGAATATGTTAATCCCCGGACGCGGGCCAATCCAGCCGGTAGCGATCAAAAGGAGAACGTATGGCCTCATTTACCGATAAAACTGCGGCTTATGGCGAAGGCGCCGTGCTGACCAAGGAATTTTTCCAGGCGAAGGCCGTCATGGAAAAAGCCGCTTTTGCTTCCGCGGTTTTTAGGCAACTGAACCAGGAGCAGGTGGACCGGATTGTGGAAGGTGTTTACAAGGCCGGATTCAATCACCGGGTCGCGCTGGCTAAGATGGCCCAGGCGGAAACCGGTATGGGCGTCTGGCAGCATAAAACCCTTCAGCATGTGTTTGCCACCCAGATCCTCCACGAAAACATCAAGCACGAAAAAACGGTTGGGGTAATTTCCCGGAATGATAATGGCGGCATGACCGAAATCGCCGAGCCGATCGGTCCTGTCCTGGCAGCGGTTTCGGACATCAATCCGACAGCCTTCATTTTATACACCGCGTTAATCTGCCTGAAGACGAGGAATCCGCTTATTATCAGCCCCCATCCGCGTGCGCTTAAATCCTGTGCTGAAGCCGCCCAAATTTGTTATCAAGCGGCCCTGGAAGCCGATGCCCCCGAAGATTGCATCCAATGGCTGGGCGAATCATCGCGGCAGATGGATTATGCTTTGATGACCCATCCGGCCTTAGCCCTGATTCTGGTCATGGGCCGCGCCGACCTGGTGGAGACCAGCCGCAGTTCCGGCACGCCGGCCATCCTGTCCCTTCCCGGCCACGTTCCCGTGCTGATTGACGTCAGCGCCGACATTCCCTTTGCCGTTCAAAGCATCATGGCCTCCAAAACTTTCGACAACGGCACACTCTTTGCCGGCGAACAGGCGATCGTGGTCGAATCCCAAACGGCCGATGCCGTTATCCAGGAATTCAAGAAACAGCACGGTCACGTCCTCTCGCCCCAGGAACTGAAGAAAGTCGAGGCGAGCCTGTTCAATCCCGAGGATGGCGCCTTGCAGCCGGAGGCGGTGGGTCAATCCGCGGAAAAACTGGCCGTACTCGCCGGCATTGCCGTGCCGGCCGGAACCCGCCTGTTGTTGGCGCCGCAGGACCAGCCTGGCAAAGGCCGGCCGCTGAGCGGCGTCAAGCTGGCGCCGCTGATTGGGTTGTATGTCCGGAAGGACCTGGACAGCGCCATAAGCCTTTGCCTGGAATT
>VSJD01000245.1 GCA_008636095.1 Kiritimatiellota bacterium
GAACAGCCAGGGAAGCCTGGGTCGGGTTGCCGGTATTTATGCCAACAACGATACGGTCATCGCCGCGTTTTCCCAGCTCATGAACGTGGGGTACCTGATGGTAAACACCCCCGTGGCCATAGGAATTGCCGGTGGGGTATTAACCCAATTGCAGCCGACGTTTATTCTGAGCAGTAGTCCGGACGGTAAGCACATTGTTCACGAAAGCATCTCGATCCGACAACTGCTGGCCATCAAGCGTATCTGCCGCCGCCGATGCAATGAACGCTGGCAGGTTATATCCGGTGATAACTATTTGGACGAACGTCTTACGGCCGATGATGTGGCGGCAATTTATAATCGAAATTATTAAGGGCTTGTCATGAATTCAAAATACGATGAATCCGGCCATACCTTGACCTTCTTTTTTACGGGTCACCTGGACACGCTCCATTGCCACCCGCTGGAGGCCGAAATCCATAGTGCCATGGATGCCCGGACGGCGCAAATAAACGCACCCCTGCCCAAACCGCTGCGGGTCGTTTTTGACGTCAAGGACGTCACCTTTATCTGCTCGTTTTTCTTCCGGATCTGCCTCAGCACGGTCAAAAAGGCGCGCAAGGGTAATTTTTGGATAACTAACGCCTCGCCGGCCACCACCCAGTTGCTGAAGATTGCCGGAATGGATGAGTTCATGGCGGCGGTTTAAGACCTTGTCAATTTTTCAAAGAGGTAATGCTTATGATAAATTTTATTTTTGATCCGGCCAACCAAACGCTGATGTGTAAGTTCGCCGGCGAATTAAACAGCAAAACCTGCGCCGACATGGCGCCCCTGATGGACCGGAAACTGGCCGAGGTGGCGCCAGCCTCTTCCGTTAAAGCGCCTTCCAAGACGTTGAAAATTATTTTTGACCTCGAACAGGCGCCGTATGTTTCCTCCGTTTTTTTAAGAATCGTGCTTTTAACCGCCAAAAAAGTGACGCGCGGCAATTTTTCCGTCGCCAAGGCTTGTCCGTTCGTCAAAGACCTTTTCCGGACATCCGGACTGGAACAACTGTTACGGGACCCCTCGGGCAACATCGAAAGCACGTTGCACGAAAGCCGTGTGTTCCCGCCGCCGCAGGCTTTTTCAGCCCAGGCACGTTTGAGTTCCAAAGACGACTATCTGAAGGCCTATCGCCGATCGGTGGAACAGCCCGAAGAATTCTGGGCGGAACAGGCCAAGCAATTACTGGTATGGGACAAACCCTGGGATAAAGTTCTGGAATGGAAGGCGCCCCACGCGACTTGGTTCAGCGGAGGACAACTGAATGCCAGCGCAAACTGTCTGGACAAGCACCTGAATACGCCGAACGCGAACAAGGCGGCCCTCATTTGGGAAGGCGAGCCCGATTCCAGCACCAATCCCGGCGAGGAACGCGTGCTCACCTACCGGCAACTCTACCACCAGGTGTGCCGGTTCGCCAACGTGCTCAAGCGCAACGGGGTCGGCAAGGGCAACCGGGTCCTGCTCTACATGCCGATGGTGCCCGAGGCCGTGGTGGCGATGCTGGCCTGTGCGCGGCTGGGGGCCGTTCATTCGGTCGTCTTCGCCGGATTCAGTGCCCAGTCCGTGGCGGAGCGTATCAAGGACTGTCAGGCCAAAGTGGTTGTCACCGCCGATGGCGGCTACCGTAAAGGCGCCGTCGTTCAGTTGAAGAAAAACGTGGATGACGCCCTGAATTGCCAGGATGCCGAGGGACACCCCCTGTGTGCGTCCGTAAAAAAAGTCATCGTCTTGCACCGGACCGGCCTGGACGTGCATATCGAGGAAGGCCGCGATGTCTGGTGGCACCAGGAATTGGAGTATGTGAACGCCGATTGTGCCCCGGAAATGGTCGCGAGCGAGGATCCCTTATTTATCCTGTACACCAGCGGATCCACGGGAAAACCCAAGGGGATCCTGCACACCACCGCCGGCTACCTGCTGGGCGCGACACTCAGTCACCAGGTCATTTTTGACATTCGTGCTACGGACATCTTCTGGTGCACGGCCGATATTGGCTGGGTAACCGGCCACAGCTATGTCGTCTACGGCCCGTTAGTTAACGGCGCCACCGTGCTCATGTACGAAGGGGCTCCCAATTATCCCCAGCCGGACCGGTTCTGGAGCATTATCGAAAAATACGGCGTCACCATCTTCTACACCGCGCCGACCGCCATTCGCGCCTTCATGCAATGGGGCAACGAATGGCCGGCCAAACACGACCTTTCGTCCCTGCGCCTGCTGGGTACCGTGGGCGAACCAATCAATCCGCAGGCTTGGATCTGGTATTATGAGATCATCGGCGGCCAGCGCTGTCCCATTGTGGATACATGGTGGCAGACGGAAACCGGGTCCATCATGATTTCCACCTGCCCTGGCGCGCTGGCCACCAAACCGGGATCAGCCGGCCTGCCTTTCTTCGGCGTCCAGGCAGAAGTGGTCAATGAAGCAGGCCGGGCGGTGCCTGCCAATGCGGGCGGCAAACTGATTGTGCGCCACCCCTGGCCCAGCATGTTGCGCGGCGTGTGGGGCGATCCCGACCGTTTCCAATGGACTTATTGGAATGATTTCCCTGGAAATTATTTTACCGGAGACGGCGCGCGCACCGATGCCGACGGCTATTTCTGGATCATGGGCCGAATTGATGACGTGATCAACGTGTCTGGACACCGCATTGGAACCGCCGAAGTTGAGAGCGCGCTCGTCAGCAATCCGGCTGTGGCGGAAGCGGCGGTAGTGGGCCGCGCCGATGACATCAAGGGCTCAGGCTTGGTCGCCTTTGTGACGCTCAAATGCGGCAAGAAACCCAGTCCGGAATTACGCGAAGCGCTTTGCAACCACGTGTGCAAGGAAGTCGGCGCGTTCGCCAAACTCGATGAGATTCGGTTTGCCGAAGCCTTGCCCAAAACCCGTTCGGGAAAGATTATGCGTCGCTTGCTGAAACAGGTGGCCGCCGGCACGGAAATCACCGGGGATGTGACCACCCTGGAAGACTTTGGTGTCCTGGAACGTCTGAGCGGTGAAGAAGGCTGATCTTGAGTAAGGCGTATTTTACGCTGCGCCGGCTAAGGGCTCCCAGCCGCAAATTGGTGTTTCCCAGGTTGCTAAATGGCGGCTAAACCCCTATTCTAAACTGCATGGCACTCACCGAAAGAGAGCGAACGGAACGGACCGCCTTAACCGGCGTGATTACCTGCGCTCTCGGGTTAGTGCTCATCATCATCTCCGTCATCTTTTCCAACTCGCTGGTGCAGATGGCGGACTTGTTCAATTCCTTCCTGGAGTTCATCTCGATCTCGCTCTCGTGGCTGACCCTGCGCGCGCTCCGCAAGGATAACCGGGCGGTTTTCAATTACGGCCTGGGCAAAATCGAAAATATTTCCAGCCTGTTTATCGGCGTATTCATGCTGGTCAGCATCCTGATCATGGTGCTCCTGATCGGATACCGACTGCTACACCTCGTGCGTATCCAGGGATTCGGCGTCTGGCTGGGCATAGCCTGCACGCTGATTTTCGGCACGCTCAATGCCGTTTTGTGGGTGAAGAGCCTGCGGCATAAGCGGGCCGCGCCTTCACCGATCGTGGATGCTCAGTGCCGGCTTTTCGCGGTCAAAACCGTCGGTAATACCTGCATGTTCTTCACGTTCGTACTCAGCCTTTCCCTGGATTACCACTGGGCCCTGTATCTGGATCCGCTGGCCTCCTGCATCACCGTGGGGTTCATGAGCCAGAGCACCTGGAAACTCATCCGGCATTCCATTCACGACCTGCTGGACCGCTCGCTGGATGAATCATTGCAGGTGCTGATTAACAAGCAGTTAGTCGGTTTTTTTAACGAATACACGGCCTTGGACAGCGTGCGTTCCCGGTATTCCGGCCAAAACGTGTTTATCGAAATCTTTCTGGGCTTCGACTCCCAACGGCCGCTGGCGGAAGTTCAGGAAATCACCGACACCATCAAGCGCAACTTGGAAGCGGACATTCCCCACGCCGAGGTGCTTGTCATTCCCCGCGCCCAGTGAATTCCACATATATTGTAATTGTTTCTAAACAGGTGCCATTGTTCGAAAAACAAAGCAACGATGTGTGTTTTTGCGCAAAGGAAATGTTATGAAATTCGCTTTTTATAAAAAATGTATCACGCCTAAAGTCGGCACAGGTCTGGCTGGTTATACACGCAAACCAACTTCGACCGGCATCTATGATGATCTGTATCTTCAAATGCTTTTGATGGAAGACGATCAAAGACGCCGTCTGCTTTTAATTTCCGCTGATTTGATCGGTTTTGACGAGTTGTTTGTAAGAAAATTACGGCGTTGGATTACACTGCAGGATCCCGCTATCAAACCGGAAAATGTGAATTTTAGCGTGACCCATACTCATTGTGGTCCGTGTACGGTCCATTTTGTTCGGTCGGTAGGCACTCTGAATACTGAGTATTTGCGGTTTTTGGAAGGCGCCATCCATGCGGGGGTGGGGCATCTTGTGCATTCGCTTGGGACGGGTTCCCTTTATTATGGCAAAGGCCGATGTGCTTTGGCCGTCAATCGGCGCCGCCCGGCAACAAGAACAGTTGATGGTCGCAGGATTGTACAATATGAAATGCGTCCCAATCTGCAAGGCTCGGTGGACCATGAACTGGGCGTCCTGTGCATCCGGAACAGATCTGAAGAGATTGTCGTATTAAATTGTGCCTGTCATCCTACGACGCGCGGCGGATATAATATTTCCGGAGATTATCCGGCTGCGGCAATGAGGGCTTTGCGTTCGGATTCCTATGCCAAAAGAGAAGTGATGTTTTTACAGGGCGCGGGAGCTGATTCCAGGGTTCCCTGCATGACGGATGATTGCCTTAGTTTCAGGCCGGGAACTGCGGATGATGTTATTGCATATGGCAATATTGTTGCGGATGCGGCTCGCCGTATATTGAAAAAAGGGCTTGTCAAAATCCAGCCGGGTTTCAGTGCCGCACGGCTTGTTTTCAAGTTGCCTTATGATACCGGTTGGGTGGTGGATGTTCCCCGCAAGGACAAGGAATATTGGGAATTGGTGAAATGGCGTAAAACCCATTTTGGATTATCAGGAGTGCCGATGGAATGGGTGATATGGAGACTGGGGAATAATTGTGTTATGATGTCTCTGCCGGGCGAGGTGTGCCATGGGATTGGTCTTATGGCTAAAAAGATGATGAATGTCAAATATCCGTTTTTCCTCGGATATACTAATGGCTTGCCAACCTATATACCAACGGATGCCATAATCCGCGAGGGTGGCTATGAAGGTCTAGAAGCCTTAAATCCATATGGTCAGCCATACCCCTTTAAAGCCGGTGTGGACAATATATTGAAGGGAACTTTGCAGAAAACTTTTTCCTTGTTGGGAACATGAGAATCAATCGCTGGCGCATATCAGGTTTGATTAGGCTGAGTTAAAGGAGACACGAACTCACTTTCCATCCGCGCCGGCCCCGGGCCTGTTACCCAGCCGTATCCAGTTCGTCGTAGTCGTCGGAATACCACGTGTCATGCCAGGCTTGCCAAATTGATCAAACATTTCAAATAATCCGCATGAATATTTCATTTAAAAATCTGAAGGAAATGCGCCTTGTCATTGTCTTTGTGCTGATCAGCATCGTCTTGGGCGGCGCCTTGTCCTCATTAAATAGCGGCCATGTTTCTCAGAAATCGATTGTCACCGGCGGACTTATTGGATTTTGCATAGCTTCCATTTGTGCCGTTGGCCATTTCGCTTTCCTTTATCGACTCCGGTATCTTCCGTTTGCCGCCCATTTGCTTCTCAGCACCGCCTATTTCACGGCCGTGGCATCGACGGTTATGGCGGTTAAATTTATTTTTTTTGATCGTATCCACGACATGACCACTTGGACACATAATCTTGTTTCCGCGACCCTCTTGACCCTTGGGCTCAGTTTTACAAGCGCTTTTGTTTTAATGCTTCGTCGTATGCTGGGACCCAACGTGTTGCTGAATTTCTTCACCGGCCGCTACTACAAGCCGGTTGAAGAAGAACGCATCTTCATGTTTGTGGATATTGTCGCATCCACGACAATTGCCGAAAAGATCGGCCACCTGAACTTTCACGTTTTCCTGAATGATTATTTTTATGACATTACCGATGCCATCCTGTCTGCCGAAGGTGAAATCTACAAGTATGTCGGCGATGAAATCATCGTCAGCTGGAGGGTTTCCGACAGCATCAGCAACGCCCGATGTATTCAATCGTTTTTTGAAATCAAGCAGAGCATTGAAAAGAAAAAACAAACGTACCTGAATAAATTCGGGTTCTTTCCCTATTGCCGGGCCGGCCTGCACTGTGGCCCTGTCATTGTCGGCGAAATGGGAGATTTCAAGCGGGAAATTGCTTTTCTCGGCGACACGGTGAATACCACCGCCAGGATTCAAGAAGCCTGCAGGGAATACGGAACCGATTTGCTGGTATCCTCGGAATTGCTTAACAAGCTCCAGCTACCCCGTGATTATAAATTGACAAGCCTGGGAGAAATTCGGTTAAAGGGCAAAGATAAACCGATGGAATTATTCGGCATCGAAAAATCACAAGCGGAATTACTGCAATGACGTATCCGCGCGGTTTAAAAGCGGCGTTTGTGGAAATAATAATTTTGTTTCCAAATTAAATGAATAAATGCTAATTTTGCCATACTTGATGGGGTTTATTTTATTTGGGAAGATTGGTTTGAGGGCGTTAATCCAAGCTTGATTTTAAGAAGGATTTAGTCATGATGCTGAAATCGTGCTAAATTGTCAGTCAATAGTTCGATGCAAAAAAATATTTGATGGAAAATAGATGAACGGAAATCACAAAAAATTTCTTTTTGTATCTTTTGAGAGCCTGAGCGGTGACCTGGCCTGGCAGATAAAAAAAGAGGGTCATGAAGTGAAGGTGTTCATAGAGAAAGATTCGGACAAGGATGTTTACGAAGGAATTCTCGACAAGGTCGATGACTGGAAAAAGCATGTAGACTGGGCGGATGTTATTGTTTTTGATGATATAGGCTTTGGTGATGTTGCAGAGTCATTGCGCGCTTCAGGGAAGATTGTAATCGGCGGAAGCAAGTATGCTGACAAGCTTGAAGAAGACCGGGAGTTTGGCCAGAATGAGATGCAAAAAGCCGGCATGTCTGTGCTTTCTCATTGGGACTTCACGGATTTTGACTCGGCCATAAGTTTTATAAAATCAAATCCGGGAAGATATATTTTCAAGCCTTCGGGAAACACGGCTTCTGACCAGAAAGGCATATTGTTCCTTGGCCAGGAAGAGGACGGGAAAGACCTTGTAGAGATACTCGAGCAAAACAAGAAAACCTGGGCAAGGAAAATAAAGAAATTCCAGCTGCAGAAGATGGCAGAAGGAGTAGAAGTAGCGGTTGGCGCGTTCTTCAACGGAAAGGATTTTATCTATCCTATTAATGTGAATTTTGAGCATAAAAAGTTGTTTCCCGGAGACCTTGGCCCATATACCGGCGAGATGGGTACTTTGATGTACTGGTCTCCCGAGAACGAGATATTCAGAAACACACTGATGAAAATAAAGCCTGAACTGGCGAAGTCAGGATATATTGGTTATATAGATATAAATTGCATAGCGAATGCAAGGGGCATCTACCCGCTTGAGTTCACATCGCGTTTTGGATATCCCACTATAAGCATACAGATAGAAGGCGTTTCGAGTGAATGGGGAGATTTTCTTTACAGGCTCGCGAAGCAAGAAAAGCCCGAGTTGAAAATTAAGAAAGGCTTCCAGATAGGGGTCGCTATTGTTATCCCGCCATTTCCATATGAGGATAAACGGGAAGCCGCGATATATCAGGATCTCTCAATACTTTTCAGGAAACAGAATCTTGATGGAGTTCGTCTTGGCGATGTAAAAATAGTAAATGGTACTTGGGCTGTTGCAGGAGATTCAGGGTATATCTTGGTGATCACAGGATCAGGAATAACGGTGGAAGAAGCCAGGAGGCAGGTGTATTCAAGAGTAAATAACATAATCCTCCAGAACATGTATTACCGGACGGATATAGGCATCAGGTGGCTCGGAGATTCAGACCGGCTACAGATGTGGGGATATTTATACTGATTTGTCCGCTTATTTCTTCTCGCCCCGCTTCCTTTTGACTGAAGCCAGATGCCAGTCGTTGTGTCTTTGTTCGATTAATTACTCCGGCACCTCGTGTCATATATCGTCTTCATGCTATCCTCTTGTTTAAAAGGGATAAATTCCCTTTATAATTATAACCGGGTATGGCTGAATGTAGGCCGGCAATTTAACGGAAAAACAATAGGATTCGGATGGTTATAGAAAATAGGCGCCCTGACCTGTCCGCAATATAGCAGGCGTTAAATCTGGCTTGCCATGCGTAGTCCGAAGGGCGAAGGCTGGCCTGCCCTCCGTAGCCGCTTTGGGCGTAGGAGGGTGGGCCGTGCAGGGCTTTCCGCCACAGGCGGATCAGCCTGCGGCTGAGAACCTGCGACTTCTACCGCCCGCCTGCAACGCTATGCGCGTAGCATTGCGGGCAGGTGTGAGATCAACCTGGTGATTTCTCGCATGTCCTTGATTTTATTGTATTTACCAATAATTCAACGAGTTAAACTGCCTGTCCAATTTCGCCAATTCCGACCAAATTCACCAATTCCAGTAAAAATGTGGCCAGTAAGTGGCCAGTAAAATTCGGTGTCTTGAACTCATAAAAAAGGGCATCACACGATACCCCTATAATCCATCCACCCTGAGCGATCCTGGGGCATTCTTAGCTCGCGACACAACATCTGGTGATTTGCGGTTTGACCTTCTACCGGGGCGGGTATAACCTTGAATTCAAAGAATGCATTGTCCTTCGCTATAAAGGCGGGTATCCCAATCGCCTGAAAAGCGATTTCTGATAAGTTCGGCAATCATTACTCGAACCCTAGCAAGCGGACGAAAATACGCAATGAAACTTTATATGTTCCAGTGTGGCATTCTTAAGACCAAAAAGCATCTCATTACAATGGGGCGCGGCATCGGTCAACCATTTGACGTTCCCGTTCCTTTCTTTCTTATTAAGCACCCCCGGGGCAACGTGCTTTTTGACACGGGGAACGCTCTTGCAGTGGTCAACAATAAGGCCAAGCACTGGGGCACGGTCGTAGAGTCATATGATCCGGTCATGACCAAAGACGACTATGTGGTTGCCCAGTTAGCTAAAGTTGGCGTCAAGCCGGAAGAGATTACGCATGTGATTTTTTCCCACTTGCATTTGGATCATGCCGGCGGCACGGGTGAATTTTCGAACGCAATTCATTACGTTCAGCGCACCGAAATGCAATATGCTTACATGCCTGACTTTTTTCAGGCGGGAGCCTACATTCGTGCCGACTTTGATAAGCCTCATCTCAATTGGCATCTCCTGGAAGGATATCAGGATGATTGTTACGATGTTTTGGGCGATGGCAAACTTCAAATTGTGTTTACACCGGGCCATAGCCCCGGCCATCAATCTTTGCTGGTTAAGCTTGAGAAGTGGGGTCCAACTCTGTTGACGGGCGACAGTGTCTACACGGAGGAAATTCTGGAGGAAGACGTTCTGCCAGGGTTGGTCTACAGTCCGCCTGACGCCGTGAAATCAATCAAGAAAATGCGTGATCTGCGCCGGGTTAACGGAGTGCGAATCATTACCGGGCACGATCCCATTGCTTGGGCTAAGTTCAATCTCGCGCCAGCATGCTATGAATAACTCGGGTTTTTTAAGGGACAATAAAAAGAAACTTTGAATCCCAAGAATATGTTGTCCGTGAGAAATGGAATCAGCGCGAGCGTTATGCCGCCATTAAAAATCCTCGTCAAGTCGGTTCATGCCGGCAGCAAAGCGATTTCTTGCCAATTTAATACTCACTCCGCGCGGATACTCGGTCAGCTCGGCAACGGTGGTCGGAGTTCCGTGCTGAGTCAGGTAGCTCCGTGCCGCGTACATTCCGAG
>VSJD01000247.1 GCA_008636095.1 Kiritimatiellota bacterium
TGTGTATTTGCCGAGACGGAATGCTTCGGCGTGATGAACCGTCCAGTGCGAGAAACGGCGAGAAGAACCAGAAGATCATCGGGATTGGGCGTGGTGTGGGAAGGTGCGGCAAAGCTCATATCTGCAATTATGCACACGCTGTGTGTGGAAGTGGTCATTGAAGCACGGGCAATCTGCAGGAATACTCAGTAAGGCCGCACGGCGATCTCGCTCCGGCCCCACACTCACCGTATGAAGTGTCAGTGACGACACGAAGGAGACAGACATGAGCGTCAATCAACGCCAGGGAGCCGCCGGTTCCGGCACGATCAAAGCGGGTGGCGACACGGCATCCGAGAAATCGGGTTTGAAGAAGGTCGTTGCTGCCTCCATGGTCGGCACCGTTGTGGAGTGGTATGAGTTCTTCCTGTATGCCACGGCAACCAGCCTCGTCTTTGGAAAGCTGTTCTTCCCCAACGCCGGCAGCGAGCTGGACGGGATCATTGCGGCCTTCCTGACCTATGCCGTCGGATTCATCGCCCGACCGTTGGGCGGCATCGTCTTCGGCCAGATCGGGGACCGCCTGGGCCGTAAGCACACCCTTCAGGTGACCATCATCATGGTGGGCGTGGCCACGTTCCTGATGGGCTGCCTGCCAGGTTACAACAGCATCGGTTACTGGGCGCCCGCGCTTCTCGTTCTCCTGCGTTTCATTCAGGGTTTCGCTGTTGGCGGCGAATGGGGTGGTGCGGTACTGCTTGTCGCCGAGCACAGCCCGAACAAGTCTCGTGGATTCTGGTCCAGCTGGCCGCAGGCGGCGGTTCCGGTCGGCAATCTGCTGGCCACGCTCGTTCTGCTGCTCATGTCCACTCTTCTTCCCGCGGATCAGTTCTTGAGCTGGGGCTGGCGCGTGGCGTTCTGGCTCTCCGTCGTTATCGTCATCATCGGCTATTACATCCGCACCCACGTCACTGAAGCCCATATATTCCTGGAGGCACGGGCGAAGGCGGACTCCGAGAAGGCCGTGAACTACGGGGTTCTCGAAGTTGTGCGCAAGTACCCGCGCGGCATCCTGAGCGCCATGGGCCTGCGTTTTGCAGAAAACATCCTTTACTACATCATCGTCAGCTTCTCGATTGTCTATCTGGTCACGGTTCACCAGTACAACACAAGCTCGCTGCTGCTCGCCCTGCTGATCGCACACGTGGTTCACTTTCTGGTCATTCCGCAGGTCGGGCGCCTTTCGGACATGATCGGCCGCAAACCGGTCTACCTCGCTGGCGCGGTCCTTGGCGCGACCTGGGCGTTCTTCGCGTTCCCCATGTTCGACACGGAGAGTCCGGTTCTCATCGTGCTGGCCATCACCATCGGTCTCTGTTTCCACGCGCTGATGTACGCCGGCCAGCCCGCCATCATGTCGGAGATGTTCCCGACTCGGATGCGCTACTCGGGGGTCTCGCTCGGCTACCAGGTGACCTCGATCATCGCCGGTTCGATGGCACCGATCATCGCGTCGGCACTGCTGCAGCGTTACAACTCCTGGGTTCCGGTCGCCGCCTACATTCTGATCGCCTGTGCCATTACCGCCGTCGCCGTGATCACGCTCAAGGAGACCAAGGGTGCTTCCCTCCGCGAGATCGATGCCGTCGACGCTCGCAAGCACGGACTGGAACCGTGATTTCGTTTGACCGTCTACCGGCGCTGGCTGCAGGGGAAGGTGTTTCAGAAGAAAGAAATAACAGGGCTCCAAAACCGAGGGCCTGGGTTAGTGTGCCTGCGTCATGATGGCCGAAGCAGGCATCCCGGATTGAATCAGTGCGGCCATCCTCTGCAGGGCGGGTTGCATATGCCGGAAAATCTGCTGATATCCGGCACACAGATAATTCAGCCCGGGCTGCCCGCCTGTGGATATTACAAATCGATTCTTCGGACAGCCGCCATGGCACAAAGGCAGCACGTCGCAAGTTCGGCAGCCAGTTGGTAACGAAAACTGTTTCGCTTCCCCAAAATCACGCTGCATCCTGGAGTTGAGCAATTGCTGCATGGGTGTTTTTATGATATTGCCCAAACGGTATTCCGGATAGACGTAGTGATCACAGGCATACAAATCACCATTGACTTCAAGGGCCGCCGCATGTCCGCATACTGCTGAATAGCAGCATATCCCGGAAGGTGCCCCCAGCACGTTCCCCAGGGTCGCATCAAAAAATTGTATAAACACCCGTCCGACATCATTGCGCACCCATTCATCAAACACACGGATATAAAAATCAGCAAACGCATCCGGGGTTACACTTAGGGGCGATATCCTTCGTGGCGGGGTCGGATATCCATAAAAGGGTGGTGCGGCCCAATCCAGTGCGGGCTGATCCTTTTCCGTATCCGTCTCTCTTTCAACCAGCGGAATAAACTGCATAAAAGCGTCCCCATGCTCTTTCAGAAAACGGTATATTTCCAGTCCATGGGCGGCATTACCCCGATGAATCACGGTGAGTGTATTGAAGTGCACACCGTGTTTTTTTAGCATCGCCAGCGCGGCCAGCACCCGTTCAAAAGTCGGTTGGCCGGTACAATCTATACGACAGGAATCATGTAGTTGTTGAGGACCATCAATGCTGAGCCCCACCAGAAAGCCATGCTTGGCAAAGAAGGCCGACCAAGCGTCATTCAGCAGGATGCCATTAGTCTGAAACGTGTTGGCAATGCACCGGCCGTGTCCGTAACGCTGCTGCAGTCGGACGACTTCCCGAAAAAAATCCAATCCGCAAAGCGTGGGCTCGCCGCCCTGCCACGGGAACTGAATTTCGACGTCGCCATGGATTTCAATATACTGGCGGACATATGATTCCAGCACCGCGGATGACATCTGCGCAACGGATGCTTCTAGCAGCTTGCTTTTTTCAAGATAAAAACAATAACGGCAGGCCAGATTACAGCGGGCCCCGGCCGGTTTAGCCAGCACGGCATAGCTTCTGGTGTTCTTGCGCATCTAATGCAAGCCCGTCAGTGCCTTGTTTGCTCCGACGTGATATACCAGGATACATGATCCCCCTGCGGCAGTTCCTGTCCGATATCTTCGCCGATCTCTGCGCTGATCAGATCATTGAGTTTCTTGTTCATGGCCAGGATCAACTCGCCGTACTTGGCCCGTTCCATGGCCAGGTTATGCATCTCGTCGGGGTCCTTCTGCAGGTCAAAAAGCTCCACATCATTGTGCGCATACAATTCATCCATCGTCTGCGGAAGATTATGCTGCAGGGGCGAAAAATAGCGTGTAAACTTGTAACGCCCGTCACGGACCGTTCGCAGGGCCCCGCGTTTGGTCAAGTCAGGCTTCGGGCTGTTATTTTTCTGTGAATCGTTCTTTTTTCCGGCATCCGCAATTTTCATTCCTTCAACGATATAATCCGAATCAATCGTTAGAAACATATTAAAGCAGAACAATGCGCCGGGCCGGATTGCATCCGATGAGGCTTTCTCCGGGGTGGCCAGCAGAGGTTTCAGGCTATGGCCACTAAGACCTTTGGTCAGCCGCGCGTAAGCGTTACTGTTCACCCCGCTCAGGTCAACAATGGTGGGCGTCAAATCCAGGTGGGAAGTTATGGCCCGGCATTTACGCCCGCCCGGATAATCGGGATGGACCAGATAGAACGGAAGATGAATGTTCTCCTCATAGGCAAACGGGCCTTTCCCGCGTAACCCATGGTTTCCGGCCATTTCACCATGGTCGGCCGTAAATATGATAATGGTGTTGGTTGTAAGCCCCAGTTCGTCAAGGGTATCGAGCAGTTTGACAATCTGGTCATCCACATCACGCAGACAATTATAATAGTAATCCCGGTAGCGTTGCCAGTTGGCCTCGCGTCCAGGAATTTTACCAACAAGCGTATTCCATCCGCGGGTATATTCCTCATGGGCAGGGGGGCGTCCCTTTTCGGTGATAGATTGAAATAAATTAGCCGGCAGCTGACCAGGATAGGTCCGATTATATGCGGCGTAATGAGGTTTCCTTTTGATTTGCTGGACGCAGTTAGAACCCTGTTCGGTGACACCAGGCAGATCGGTGTTGAAATACATGATGTCGTGCGGATTGATCATGTTGACCGCCAGAAACCAGGGCTGATTGGTTGCATTCAGGTTGGCGCCGGTGGTGCGCAGCCACCGCAGGGCATCGGCCGTATAGGGAATATCATAAGTATAGCCGCCATGCTCATGCCCGAAATCATCGCCGGTGGCATTGTAGTCGGAAAAACCGTAAGCTTCCATGGCATCCGTTTGGAGCAGATCGCTTTTCCCATCTTCAATTGTACTGTTCAGGTGTACTTTGCCTTTATAGGCTGTGTAATATCCGGCCTTACGCATCAGGTCTCCCACTGTCGTGATATTGGTGGAAAGATCCGGCTGCCAAGGCAGGCCTGTGTTGTCAAACATCCCCGTATGTGGAATATGCTGCCCCGTATACATAACTGAACGAGACGAGGTACACATGTTCGCACAGGTATAATGCTTCTCAAAGCTTGTTCCGGCGGCTTTCAGGCGATTGCGTCCGCTAAAGTCGGTTCCTTCCGGGAAATCTTCAAAATAACGCTCCTGGTCGGTGACAATCAGCATAATATTGTAAGGAGGATGTTCTTTGAGCGCCTTCTTCTCCGACACGGCTTCGGCACGGGACGGCTGACTTAGTAGCAGGCAGTGGGCCAACAGGCAAATAAGCATGAAACGGGTGAGCTTGCAATGCAGGGTCTGTACCGAAAAAAGCGCCATCAATAAATATGTGATATTATTTGTGTTCATAAGAGCGTTCCTCCTGTACATTGAGCCTCTCTAATTGAGCATGATTTTATCGGCAACACAGGATGAAATATAGGCCCTGGATAAAAAACATCAATATTATTAAAAGGTACTCAATGCGGGCATTGACAAGAATTGTGTGTAATATTATTTAAGAGCGCCTTGTGCCCAAAACTGGCCAGGAACATGCCCAACCTCAACCAAATGACAAATGAAAGCCATAATACCATACGAAATACCAATCGACCAGGTCGGCAGGATGGCTGATGTGGCAGCCGATGCTTTTATAGGGAACAATGACCCGATCGGAAATTTCATTTTTCAGAACGAACCGGATCATTTGGAACTCAAGAGAAGGTTCTTCCGTTCGCTGGTAACTTCCTGCTCCCCGATGGCGTTAAGGCAGGGTATATCTCCCAACCTGGAGGCTATCTCAATCTGGTTCCCTCCGGGTATGGATCACTCCGGGGATGAAGATAGTGACCCATTCATACTGTCAGATTTTGCTGACCCGGGTACCATGGAAAAATTGCAGAATGTGAATGACGTTATTACCGACCTGACAGAGAACCTCGGAAATGAGCCCCAGTGGTATCTCCACCTGGTGGCTGTTATTCCGAAATTCATGGGGCACAGGTATTCTTCGCTTCTCACAAGTCCCATGCTGATCAGGGCTGATAAGGCATACCTGCCCTGTACCTTGATTACCCAGAGATTGGACAATATCAGGAAATATGAGCATTGGGGTTTTAAAGTGGTGAAAGAGATGCCGGTGCCCGACTCGCAGGAAAAGTTTTGGTCAATGCGAAGGTAATTCAAATTCCTTTTCGGATCTTTCTGAAAAAAGATATACCATTAGTTTGTCCGGTAGAAGCATAACCAAACCGAAATGCCGTCAAAATTAGATTGATTGTTATCACCATGATTGTCTCGTGGAAGCAGGACGATAACCATACCCCTGAAGTAAAAGAGGGATTTATCCGGGTTGCCGGAGGCAAAGTATGGTACCGGATTGTCGGCGCCGATAAAAAGGGAATCCCATTGCTTACCCTACATGGCGGGCCCGGTGCCCCTCACGACTATTTTGAACCGTTGGAAGCACTTGCCGGTGATCGCCCGGTGATTTTTTACGATCAGCTCGGGTGCGGAAATTCCGACCGGCCTTCAGATACTAACTTGTGGACTGTTGCCAGGTTTGTCGAAGAATTAGAGCAGGTGCGTGATTCCCTTAGCCTTGGAAAGGTTCACCTATTGGGTGTATCTTGGGGTACTATGCTTGCGGCGGAGTATATGCTGAGAAAAAAACCTGAAGGGGTGATCAGCCTGATTTTGTCCGGCCCCTATTTAAGCTCGCTGAAATGGATCGTGGATCAGCAAATCTGGATTTCACAACTTCCTCAAAATATACAGGATACGATCAGAAAATATGAAGAAAACAGCAATTTTACGGATCAGTCATATCAGGATGCCATGATGGTTTTTTATCGGAAACATCTCTGCCGGCTCGATCCCTGGCCTGATTGCCTGAACCGTGCGTTTGCAAAGATGGGAGCAGAGGTCTATCAGTATATGTGGGGGCCAAGCGAATTCACGGTGACAGGCACGCTGAAGAATGCAGACCTGACAGAACAACTGAGCCTGATCAAGGTGCCGGTGCTGTTCACCTGCGGGGAATTTGATGAAGCAACGCCAGCTGCAACAAGATTTTACCAGAGCAAACTACCCGGTTCTGAAATATACGTTTTTCAGGGCGCTTCGCATGAGCATCAACTGGAGAAAACGGAGGAATACTTGCAGGTAGCCCGGGCTTTTCTAAAAAAGGTTGAGAAGTGAAGCTGTTCAAAACAATAAAGAGTTGACCTGTCCGGCAACACCCTGCAGGGCCGGTTCGTAATAATACGCATCTGTTTTCACTGGCAGTTCTGGACACTCCCTGCTACATTTCAAAACGTGAAAACGCTTGAGATTCAGACGCAGGAAAGGACCGAGTTTGTGGACATCACCGCCCGAGTCCAGGCGGCCGTGGTGGAGCTCGGCTTGAAAACGGGCGTCGTCACCGTCTTTGTGCCGCACACAACGGCCGGGATCACGATCAATGAAAATGCCGATCCGGATGTCGTGACCGACATTAAAGCCGGGTTGGAAAAAATTATCCCTTGGAACGGCCATTACCGACATAGCGAAGGTAATTCGGCGGCACATATCAAGGCCGGGCTGATGGGCTCATCAGTCCAGGTGTTCGTAGAAAACGGCCGGCTGCAACTCGGAACCTGGCAGGCAATCTATTTTTGTGAGTTCGACGGCCCGCGAACCCGCCTCGCCTGGATCGGTTGATCCCCCGCTTTCTGATTAATCCTTGGGCATTCTGCTCAACGACATTCGTGATTTCCGGTTTGACCTTCTGTCTGGCCGGGGTAGCGTGGGATATTTTATTGACGAAAATACTGCTGACAGGGGTCGAAACCCACGGAACTAGAGGCGTTTGAGGGTAATTATGATATGAATGCGGGAATGGGCGGCATGACGACGCAGGGCGAATTTCGATCCCCGAGCTTGCCGAGGGGTTTGAAAAGCAAGGCAAGTTTTGCTCAGATGCACCGGCGCCGTGCGTAGCGCCATACTCGCGGATGCCGATCTGTATTTGGGTTGCGGGTATAACCAGCCTTAAGGCTTCAAAACAAGGTTTGGATTAGTAATTTTATTATCATCGCCGCAGGACCATAAACGGGCGATAGACTTCAAAGAGTTTCTGCTTATGTTAACCATGGAAGTTCCCGCGCCAACCTTCGGATCAATATCATACACTACAGTGTCCGGATTGCCCGACGGCCCTGAATAACGGTTCCTGACAAACGTAATCCGGTCAATATCCGCCGGCGCCGAAATATACAGGCCTAAACCAACGCGGACAAAACGGACATTACCTGTAACTCCTTTCCGCGAAAAGGTGTTATGGGAGAAATGAATGTTTTTGCCCTGAAGGATTTGGACGTCATAGCCGGCGCAAGAAGCCGTGAACGCATTGCTGATGATGGCGATATTTTCCGTCGGGTAATTATCCAAGGCCAATTGTTCGCCGATATTAATGTAGGGCGAATCGTTCTGCCGGGCGTTGAATTTGTTGTTTATCGCGGTGATATTTGAGCAAGGGAATCCTCCCGCGCCATCCCTGGCGATGTCGAGGCAGGTGTCGTAGCACGCATTAAAAATGTTTCCCATGATCAGGACCGATCGCGAGCGGCTAACCTCCATCGCGGCGCGGTTCCAACCCCGTTCCCGGGGCGATGAGCGCGAAAGCGCCACTGATTTCCGGTGGTCGCATATGACGTTGTCTTGAATGATGGTTTCGGAGTCCATGCCGCCGCGGGTTTTGGCATGATAGATCGCGTGCCGGGAGGCATTTGCAATGGTATTGGCTTTGATTGTGCAATTCACCGTGCCCGCCAGGTGAATGCCGTAACCCTGCCCCGGAGCCGCTCCGGGAAGATTTATCAGTTTATTGCTGATAACCAGCGCATTGCTATATTCGCCTCCCAAATCGGCATTGAGCGAGATGCCAACATTGATGTCATGGATGAACAGGTTTTTAAAAATGACGCCATGAATTGAGTTGCCGGAATAATTTCCAATGGCCGACTGATGATACACGGATTTTTGGACGCTGTTATTGTCGGTAATAATCCTGAGCGCGCTTTCCAATTCTGCGTCGCTCATATCCGGGCGAGTCGCATACTGAGCTTCCAGGTATGCATCGCGATCCTGCCGATTGCCCGCAAAAGCGATACCCTTTTCGTTTTCGCCAATCAATTCAAGCGAATCAATCTGAATATTGCGGATATTGTTCCTCAATTCAAAAATATTGGCGCTTGGGCCTGCTCCGGATAGAACGAGACAACCCTTCCCCGATATTCTGATCCTCTCCTTATTGTCTATATACAGCCCAAGTATCCGGTATTTTTCGTTTATCAGCAGGGTCTGGCCGGTCTGCAGCGAATCAATACAGGCCTGAATAATTTCGGTGTTCCGGGCCGCGGAATTGGTCGGGCTCGCGCCACAGTCTCCGACGTCAATGATTGCGCGTCCTGAAAGCGCCGGGGCCGCTGCCGCGGCCGCGACGACCTGGCTGCCGCCACTCATACACGGCGCGGCGTATTCCACCATCGTAACCGCCATTACGGCAATTATCTGAAATATTTGCTTCATTGAGCTAGTGTAGTGTTTCATAAATACATTGACTTTTGGCCGAAGGTTTTCCGCGCACCGGCCAGGCGCGCATGCGACGGGCATGCCCAAAGGCCTGTCCTCGCATGCGCAACACCGCCGGGCGCGGAAAGCGTTCGGTCCCTTGGGGATGCGGCGGCGAATCCGCCTTGCTCCGCCGGTTCGGCGCCGCACCAAAAGTCAACGTATTTATGAAACACTACACTAGTAGAGTAGCCCAAGGAGGACTAAAATGCGAATAAAACAGTTCAGTGAGGAGCAGATCCTATGTGGAGGGGCGTGCCGGTGGCCGCCGACTTCGATAAGGACGGCAAACTGGTATTAGCAGCGCTGCCAAAGACACTGGCAGTCAACGACCCGCCGCGCCGATTAGCGAAACAGGTACTATCAGCATAACCAAGGATGCCGTCGGACAAATTACCGCCATTAAGCTCATCGTCGACCGTTGCTATATTAAACTCGATGAAAACAGCAAACAACTTGAATCTCTGGATGGTCAGAAAGTAAGCGTAACATACGACGCACTCTTCAGCGAGGGTTTGTTGCCGGTCAGGTTAAGCTTATTAAAGAAAGCGACTCGCCGGCCGCCCCCATGTCTGATTAAGTAGATCTCAAACCACCTTAGCCCAATACTATTCAGTGTCGCGTGCCGAATATGCCCATAAGACAATCAAAGATTCAGAGCTTTATTTGATCAAGGGTGTATCAGCGGAATTCGACAGAAAAAGTCCATCCACCAATCCAAGATTAATATTGACATATCCGCGATGGGATGCTCTTAATCACACGTGTGACACAAACAACCAAACAATGCGTCTAGTGAAAGGAAGAAGATATGAGAAAATTCCTGACAGTAATGACTCTGCTGGCTATTGTAGTGATGATCCCCTGTGCAATGGCAAAGGATAAGCCGGCGGCTAAGGATGAGGGATTTACATTGTGGGGCAAGCAGATTGCCGGCAGCGGCCATGCTAAGAATGCTAAGCTTGAGGGCGATACACTTGTCCTTGCAGCCCCGGCTAAGATTATTTCCGTAAAGGCTGACTGCGATGCGTACAGCATCTGGAGTGCAGTTACACCAGAGAACCGCCAAGCAAAGGTTGTTTTGAGCGGCGGTAAGGGCAGGAAGGACATCGTTGGTCAGACTCTTCAGGCAGGAAGCTATCGTGTCATCCCTGGTTTGGATGACAAGAAGAATACAGCCATGGTCACAATTACTCTGAAATAGTAATTCTGCTGGACATAAGGAAAATCTATTTGTTGTTGGTTGCCTCGTAGATCTTTTTCTGCTTGACGTAATCCTGGTAGGCGGCCTGGCCCGCAGGCGTATCCCCTTTGCCCTCCGCCATGAGTGAGGTCATCTTATTGTAGGCGGCAATGTATCGCTGATGGGCTTCCTTCGTGGTCTCGGAAGCCGACGGTTTCTCCTTGTCGATCGCCTGATTGGATCTCGGTTGGTTGGTGTTCGTCGTCTGCGCCGGTTTCCCTTCCAGAGCCGCGGTCCAGATTGTCTGGAGTTCGCTCCATCGATCCAGTGCGATGTCAAAGTCATTGGCTTGCCTGTTGCCCATGACGTTGACGTTGTAGCAGGCGATGTGAAAGCCCCGCCCGATATCCGATTCCATTAGTGGCTGCAATTTCAGTGCATCCCAAAACCGGCTGTTAGCCAGCACCTGAAGGCGCTCTCGCTCTGCTTTCTGTTTATCTGCAGGAAGGGAGGCGAGTGTCTTGATGTCCTGTTGCATCTTCTTGTCGAAAATATCCATGGCTCCAACCCATGCCTTGGCCAGGCTCTTGACAAAGACAGTACTGATTGTCGGTTGTCGCATGTCGTTGGCCCATTCGGCCTCATACCGATCCTGCCAAGGCGAGCCGTAGAGATCGGCTCTTTTCTGATTCAGCAGCTCTGCATCTTTGATAAATGCCAGTGTTTCCTGGAGGTGTCCGGTTGCGTTAATATTCCCCGCCTTAGATCGTAATGCATTATACCCGGCGAGCCACTCTTTAGCCTTGCCATCGCCCTTGCTCATGGTTTCGGACTCTGTCAGTGTCAGGAAACCGTCCATCGCGCCCTGCGCCCACATGGACCAGAATCGACACATTGGAATTGCGCGTCGGTCGGCGGGTGGTGGCGGCCGCTTATCGGCTTCGTCCCATTTCTGTTGCAGAGCCAATCTGCGATCGTTGATAATGCGGGTGGCTTCGCTGAGTCTGCCATTTGGCTTTGCCAGGGCTGCCTTGATATCGGACGAGGAAATATCATTCACGTACAGGGCGGCGAGTGGGCTGAAGCTGCCGGTCTCGGATGCCATCACGGCTGCCTTGTACTTGCTTAGTTGCTTCTCGATCTTGCTCGCCTCCTCCGTGGTTTGGATTTCAGGGATGACGACCTTGGCCAGCGCCTTTTCGATGCCGGAAATCATCTCGGACAATTCGCGTCGGGGCACTACCCCGCGAGGCACTGTTCCCGTCGTGGCGAATTCGTAGAGATTGTTGAGTGATGTGCAGTGCGCGCGCTGGTGCCTGGCATCAGGGGCTGTAGCCCATCCGTTGAAGGCCTGGAGCAGGGAGACGATCTGTTGGACATGCTGTTCACTTCGTACATCCTCCTTTATCAGGGCTTCTTGCTTCTCACGCAGGGTGAGTCTGCTTTTGTGTAAAGCCTCGATTCGTGGCAGATAGAATGCGGCCGCTGCCGCGGGTTTCTCGAGCTTCTTCAGCAGGATGTCGTACTCTTCGACTTTGCCCTTGGCCACTGCTTCATATTCATCAAGTTCCAGCATGGCCTTTTTCTGGCTCTGTTGCAAATCATGAAGAGTGCTGATGGCACTCATGAACTTCCTTGTCGACAGGTTGAGGTTCACGAGTTGTTTAGCGGTGGTCTCGAGATCCGCGGCGTCCTTGGCCAGTAGGCTCTCGACATCCTTTATATTGGCATCAAGCTTTTGCCGTCCCTCGTCGATCTTCTTTGTGAACTTGTCTATGTCGCTCGCCAGGATGGGCTTGTAGGCAGGAATCGGAAGCTGGAGACTCAGTGCACCATGGTCCACCGTGCGGAACTTTTCCTTAGAGGGGTATACGTAGTCACTGAATATCTCACCAAGCTTGGTGCTGAGCTCTTCGACTGTCTTCCCAAATTTGGCTACCGGTTCGTCGAATTCCCGCGCTACGCGGCGATTTCTTGTCTCCATGAAGACACCTCCGTCCGATGAGTTCAGGGGAAGCTTCTGCTGGTAGATGAATTCATCCTTCGGTTGTGTGCCCGGCACGGCGGCATAGGCCTTGGCCAACTCTTTCGCTCTGGCGTAACGTTCTTCTGACTTCTCAATGATGGGTCGCTTCTGCGGGGTGAAGCTGAAATCCAACTTTGTATCCGGCTCGGGGAGGACGAGGTCTCGTTGCCATGCGTATGTCTTCATCTTGTCCGGTGGATCTCGCTGGGGATCCCGCTCGGGGTCCGGAATTTGGAACGTACAGCTTATGTTGAAATTAAAAAATAAATCATCTTGCGAGCCGTAGAGGCATTCCAGCACCTCGGCGGCAGGCATTCCGGATGCCTCCAAAACAGAAATGAGGTCGATCTTCCCGCCCTTGAAGTGCTTCTCCAGCGGCAATTCCCCGGCTCGCAGCACGCCGGATTTAGGTTTGGGTCGAAGGGTGATGGTGGTGTTCCGGATGCGAATGCCGATGTAATCAACCTTCGCATTGCCGTTAAGTTTGAGGTCAAGTTGCTCCAGTATTTCAGGGTTCCAATCGAATCGGATCGGGACGCGGAACAGGGTCCACATGCCTACATTCTTTGTCTTCTTCTTGTTTGCGTACTGGGCCGACATGAGCTCGGAGAAGAGGATCCGCTTGGAGGCGACGGTCTTGCCGCTTCTGCCGGGCGCCTTCAGCTGGATCGTCAGTCCACCGTTATGTCCATACTTGTTGCACAGCTTCGAAAACTCCTTCATGTCGATCTCCTTGACGAACAGAACATAGTTGCCGTCGGCTCCCTGCGAGACGGCTCCCTTTTCGCGCCAGTTCAGCTCGACGCATTCAATGCCATACGTTAGTCCTTCGATGGGATTGTCCACATCCACTACGATTAGGATCTTGCTGCTTTCAGACCAGAACTTCGCGAACTGCTTGCGCCGGTCGACCGTAATCTGGAGTCCCTCTGTGGTGACGCGCCCGTTCCATGTATTGATCCAGTGGTTCTTGGCATCCTCCACGCTGCAAGGCTTCTCGGAGGTCCAGAAGCGGGGCCACCATTTGGCGGCAAAGGATGCCTTCTCGTGTTTCGCATCCTGAATCCGCATCTGGGCAATATTGTATAGGTATGTGTTGCGTTTTCCGTCGGCGAGCAGGTCGTTCTTGATGTAGTCCTGCACAGTATCCTGGCCTTTGTTCTCTACAGTTTCGCCGCTGCTATCCTCGGCCCAGCGCCGGAAGTCGTATGTGGTGTATTCGACCATCTTGTCATTCAGCTCGGCTTCGAGGTCAGCAATCCGAAGGTTGCGGTATTTCTCGTAGTGCTTCTGGATGCGTGGCTCGAAGACCTCCTTGACGGTGGTGTCGCGGAGCAGTTTGCCGACGTCCAGTGACGTGACCAGCGGTCCGATAGTAGTGCTGAACATCGTCGTTATCCCTGTCTTGAGCAGGATGGCCATGGCATCGTTGTACTCGCCATTGCTGGCCTTCTCGACAGCGTCGCAGATATCGAAGATCGCCATGATCTGTCCTGCGCCAGCGGCTGTTTCGCCGCCCACATTCAGAACACCCATGACGTTCAGGACATTGCCCCCGGCGGTCTTGTCATCTACGAACGCATTGCCGCTGGACGCGGCGGGTGTGTTACCGGGAAGGATGGCCCAAATGAGAGTCGCGAGTATCAGTAGTGTTGCAGAGCGACTGTAAGGTGTCATCTTAATCATCTGCGGCTCCTTGTGTCATGTTGGACTGATAGGAATTTGCTTTCCCGTGCCACCCGGCACAGAGCCATAATTTCCTATGATACATATACATCCTAATCAAGCAACAGAGTGATTTCAAGATGATAATCTGACAGATGATAATCTGCTCTAAATCGCCGGCGCCAGTACAATCTTAACATCCAACACATCTTCAGCAGCTTGAACCTTTATGCAGGCACCCCAAAAAAACAACACCATGGTATCTAAATTGCCAGGATTTAAAATCGAGACAAAACCTGTCGCGGACCATGGGGCAGAGGAAAATGCACGCAAGGGTGCAATGGCGGGGAGCAACAGAAGTGCTTGCAATTATGCCATGTCAGAGGGATGAAGGCTGGGCTTGCCATGCGTAGCCCGAAAGGCGAAGTGGCCTGCCCTCCGTAGCCGCTTGGGGCGTAGGAGGGTGGGCTGTGCAGGGCTTTAACCTGCGACTTCTACCGCCCGCCTGCGTTGCGGACAGTGTGCGTCCGACCATTTCTTGACATTCCTCCACGATTCCGCCATGCTCGCCAGTATGTCGAATATCCGCGCGGTAGGAAAAACGTCGTTTCAGGCCGGTCACAAAGTGGTATGCCCGGAGAGCCAAAAAAGCGATTTCTTATCAATTATTCCCGGCCGGACACAAGTATCTGAGGGGGGCATTCATCCTGTCTTTGAAATATTTCGTCGTTACTACGTCTATTTAATTGTGACGGCTTTTCTGGCGCTTCTGATAGGAACTCGCGCGCAGCACCTTGTCGGTTCTATTGACAATCCGCACGCTTGGCGACAAAGCGATACTGCGTGGTATGCCTATTCTTTCTACAAAGATGGCATAAACATTCTCAAGCCGTCTGTGTGCTGGATGGGTGGGCACAAGACGGTGATTTTAGAGTTTCCTTTTCCCGAAGTGCTGATGGCCCTCGCGTATGAAGCCTTGGGACATCATCTGTATCTAGCCCGTCTGATCACCCTCATCTTCTTTGCAGGTTCAGCTATTTACCTTTTTCTCATTGTGCGCAAATTAGCCGATAGTCGGCTGGCCGTCATTGCAACGGGTGTCTATGTGGTATTGCCCCTGTCCTTGTTCTACTCGCGTGCGGTCCATATAGATTTTTTTGCTGTATTTTTTGCTCATGCCATGTTCTTTCACCTGTTGAGAGCACTTTCTTTCCCAAGGTTTAGAGACATTTTTCTAGCCGTGGTCGCGGGTAGCTTCGCCTTTCTTGTAAAGGCTCCTTATGCATTTTACTTCATGCTTCCTTTGCTGTGTGTTGCCATGCAGCAGCGTTGTCCTCTTCGATCTTTGATATGGCTTGGCGGCTGTCTCCTGATACCGTGCCTATTGTTTGTCTGGTGGCGTAGCCATGCCGCTACCGTGAACGCAGCCATGCCTGACTGGTCGTTTATTCCAGAGTATTTTAAATTCACCGAAATGGGGAGTTGGTATTATGGTCCCTGGGAAGCTCGGTTGAACATCCATCACTGGCGCAGACTATGGGGGCGCTTTGGGAATGACGTGACTTCCAGTGTGGGGATGTGGCTTTTTATTACCGGACTCGCCGTCTCGTTAATGGCGGCATTCAGAGGGTCTTGGCGTAAATGGTTGCCGCTCTGGATCTGGTTTTCAAGCGTGCTGGTCTATGTGGTCATTTTCTTTAACCTGAACCTCGTTCACGACTACTATCAGATACCGTTTCTAGCTGTGTCTTCCGTATTTGTTGCGCTGGGTATTGATGCGCCAAGACGAATCCTCAGGCGACGTTTACGCAAAACTGAAGCCATTATTTCATTCGTGTTGTTTGGGATGATTTCGTTCAATAGTATCACCTATGCGCGCGATACCTATTTCAAAAGGGATGTCCTTAGAGAGCAATTCGGTGAAATCATTAGACAATCCACACCGGATGAGGCACTGGTCATCGCCACTCCGAACGTTGGAACGGACTGCAGGGATCCAAGCAGCCTTTTTTGTGCCAGACGAAATGGTTGGTCTATCGATAGGCATAACCTTTCGCGCGATCTCGTTGAGCGACTCAAAAAGGTGGGAGCCAGCCATTTGGCCGTGATGGTGAACGACACAGATAGTCTGGAACAAATTAAAGCCTATGGCTATACGATTCATCTATACCCGATTGATGACAACTGGCAGGTTTTGATAGCCAATCTAGTGTAGTGTTTCATAAATACGTTGACTTTTGGTGCGGCGCCGAACCGGCGGAGCAAGG
>VSJD01000030.1 GCA_008636095.1 Kiritimatiellota bacterium
CGCCCGCCAATGCTACGCGGCGCATCAGGAGGCACCAGCGATACAGGCCTTCGCTGATATGTCTGCGCGTAAATTCGAATTGCACGCGGCCGCTCGCCGTGTCCCAACTTTCCGGGAGGTCGGGATCATGGACCGGAAAAGCTCCTTCCACGTGATCGCTGTTCCATTGACTTTCCGGGAGTTCCGCCCATTCCATGAGCCACGTCAGCAGGTAGGCGAAAATATCGGCATCCACACAATCCAACGGCAGTTGACACCGCTTTATAACTCGGTCGTCCCCGCCTGCAACGCTATGCGTAGCATTGCGGGCAGGGGCAAGCAGGCTGAGCTGGACGGTGCCGGGCGGCCCGAAGATTTCTAATTCGGCGAGCGCTTCTTTCAAGGCCTGCTCGATCGGGACCGTCGGTTGGAGGCGATCCAGTTCACGCTGGAGAGCCATTTCCGGGAACAGCAGGTCGCGCGTCAGGACGGTACCGGACATGGTTTCGAAAACCAGGGCGTTGCAGTCGGGATAATCGGCGGCTACTTCGCTCAGCAGGGAGGCCCAGAACCGGGCGGCCGCATGCGTAAAACGTACCCCGCCAATTATCAGGGCGCGGGCCTTCGAGGTGGAGGCGGGGAGCTTGTCGGACTCATCGCCAAGAATACGCGCCATGGATGGTTCGCTCGTTTCAGAACATTTTTGGGTGGGGCGGGTGACGGGGTTCGAACCCGCGACATTCAGATCCACAATCTGACGCTCTAACCAACTGAGCTACACCCACCATGTTTCAAACGGGACACATTCTAAGTGGCTTTCCACCGGATTTAAAGGAAAAAGTGTTTCAATAATTAACCGCAAATGGCCCGGATATCAGCCGACAAAGTCTTTTTTCATTCGACGTTGGGCGTTCGGCGCCCCGCGCAACGCGGGATAAATTGGATGCTTGCCCCGCGTTTCGCGGGGTTCGACGTTTGCTTCTTCCGTTTCCCGTCCTCAGGTTGCTGCTACCCTTGGTCCGAGAGGCCGAGCAGGTCCAGGATGCGGGTCAGGTCTTCGTTGGAATAGAAATCAATTTCGATCAAGCCCTTGGCCTTTTTCCCGTTGGCCAGGGTGCGCGAAGGCACGAGGCGCACACTGGTGCCGAAATGCCGGTGCAGTTTGTCCGAGAGATCCTGAAGATGCGCGGCGGGGATATCATCCCGCATGGCGCGGGGCTTACGGGGTGCGCGGGAGAGCCGCTCCACGGCCTTTTCCAGCACACGGACCGACCAGCCTTCCTCCACCGTGCGCCGGGCCAGAAAACATTTTTCCTCGTCAATTGCCACGCCCAAAAGCGCCTTGGCATGTCCGGCCGAGAGGCGGATATTGGCCAGCATCTGCTTGATTTCCTCGGGAAGCGCGAGCAGGCGCAGGGCATTAGTCACCGTGGCACGCGCCTTGCCGACCCGCAGGGCGATTTCCTCATGGCTCAGGGCGAACTGCTCCGTTAAGCTATGGTAGCCTTCGGCTTCCTCAACGGGATTCAGGTCTTCGCGCTGAAGGTTTTCGATCAGCGTCAATTCGAGGGCGTCGCGGTCGCTGACATCTTTGAGAATGGCCGGCACGGTTTCCAGTCCGGCCTGCCTGGCCGCTCGCCAGCGCCGCTCGCCGGCCACGAGCTCGTAATGATCGCCGACCCGGCGCAGCAGCAGCGGCTGAAGCACACCGTGCGTCTGGATGGAGCGCACCATGTCTTCCAGCGCTTCGGGAGCAAACCGGCGGCGGGGCTGTTTGGGATTCGGCCGGATTTTATCCACCGGAACCGTTGTCATCCCTTCGGGCGGTGTACCGGCATTTACGGGCGAAGGCCCGGATGCTTCGGCGGCCGGCTTTTCATTGATCAACGCGCTCAATCCCCGTCCCAGACCGTGCTTGGAAGCCATAAGCCACCCCTCCTGTCAGAAATATAGAATGTAGAATGAAGAATGCAGAATGCAGAATGAAACCCTGTCATCCGTCGCCTGCCCTGCGTAGCTCCCCGCGTGCCATCCATAGCTCCTGGAGCAGCGGATGGAGCGAAGCAGGGTCCGTCGTCCAAGCAATATGGCGGGCAGGCTGTTTCGATCAGGTACAGAATGACGCTTTTCGGCGCCGGCGTCAAGTCCCGATACCACCAAAAAATCCGCGCGTAACAACACGCGGATAATGGTTAATGGATCATGGTTGATGGTTCATGAATCGAGCCACGCAGAACTTTACCGCAGGATCACGAGTCCTCGATCAGCAAGGTAAACTCAAGTGGGTCTTGATGGATCGTGATCTACGGTTTTTCGCTCCGGGTTCAAGCGTGCTTCATCTATTGCCGCATTAACCATTAACCCTAAACCATCAACCATTCCCGGTCAGCGCGTTTATGCGCGGATTGTCCAATATTATGCGCGTATTATCCATTGACCTTTTTGATCAATATGGGATGATTCAAGCAAATGAATTTAGAATTACTGTGCAGGCATAAGTTTCAATTCATTTCGTATTGTCCGGTCTTTCATGCCGATGAAAGCGGGGTCGGGCGAATTCATATCAACGACGATTACCATCTTCTGCATATCACCCGCGGAACAGGCACGCTGTTTATTGAAGACAAACAACATGCTCTGCAACCCGGCGTTGTCGCAGCCATTCCGCCTTTTGTGCGTTTTTACTTCAAGATTAATGCGCCGTTTGAAATGCTCAATATTCACTATCGCCTGTGGCTTGAAAACGGCGATTTGCTGGAAGAACACGCCGTTTTGCCCATGATTTTCAGGCCGGCCAGTTTCAGGGCTATTAAAACTATTTTGCGCACCATGCAGAACACGCTAAAAAGCGATCTGCCGGACAAATTACTGCTTGCGGCAATGGCGCATGAGCTTGTAACGCATCATGTCGTTTCAAACCAATTAATTGAAACTGACCGCCCGGTCATTGACGCCCGTCTGATGAATGCCTGCAGGCGACTGAGCGCGCCTGATTATGCGGTTTTGCAGGCAACGGAAATAGCGCGCCTTTGCGGATTAAGCGTGAGCCAAATGAACCGCCTGTTTCAAAAATGTTTTCACGTGTCCCCCCATAAATTCTGGGAGAAAAAACGTTTTGTCGAATTATGTCATCAACTGCGTTCAAGCGATCTTCCGGCCTCCAAGATCGCGGCGCAGTTCGGCATGGAGGACAACGCTTATTTTTCGCGCTGGTTTAAAAAAATGGCCGGATGTGCGCCGTCGGAATTCCGGCAACGCGGCATTTAATTGCTTGATCAAAACAAAAACAATAAAACAAGGAAAAGGGAGGGAATTATGTTTATTGATTGTCATTTGCATACGCGTTTAAAAGATGGCCTGCCACGTTTGGATAATGGCGACAATTATGCCACTCCGGAAGAACTTGTCGCAATGATGGACCGGACAGGCGTTGATAAAGGAGTGTTGCTCCCGGGCATTAATCCGGAATGCCACAAACAATATTCGCCAACCGAAGATATCCTTGATGTTGCCGTGAAATATCCGGACCGATTTATTCCTTTCTGCAATATTGACCCGCGCGCGGAAAGCAACAGCCCGGACGCAAATTTATCAAGGCAGTTGTGCTATTATAAAAAACGCGGCTGCAAGGGCGTGGGCGAGCTCTGCGCAAATCTCCATTTCGATGATCCTTTAGTGCTCAATCTCTTCAAACATTCCGAGGCATGTGCGATGCCGGTGTTATTCCACGTTGGCCCGCAGGCCGGCGGCTGTTACGGCCTGATAGATGATATCAATTTGCCGAGGCTGGAGAAATGCCTGCGTTTATTTCCCAAACTTGTTTTTATCGGGCACTCGCAGCCGTTCTGGGCGGAAATCAGCGCTGATGTGACGGAAAAGAACCGGAACACCTATCCCCCCGGAAAGATCGCAGCGGGCGGTGCCATCCCGCGGCTACTCGATGATTATCCGAACCTGCAATGCGACATTTCGGCCGGGAGCGGTTACAACGCGCTCACGCGCGATGCGGAGTTCGGGTATCGTTTTATGGAGAAATATCAAGACCGTCTTTTATTCGGTACGGATATATGTTCCCCGAAAAACGATCATCGGCATGCTGAATTCCTGCGTAATTCCTTGAAAGCAGGCAAAATACGGCAAGAAACTTTCGAAAAGATAGCCTGGAAAAATATAAATAGAATATTGAAGCTCGGATTATAACCGTAACAACACAGGAGAAAAGTCATGGCGCAACCGTATTCATTTAGTTTTTCGGAGTCCTTAATGGCAAAGAACGCCGGTATTTCACTGAAAAGCACGCATTTTGATATTGATGCCATTTTGAAAGTATATGATGCCATAAAGCCTTTTGCGGAGGAGCTTGGCGTTGACGTGCCCAAACCCAGACTGGCCGGATTTGGTTATCCCCATGTCGTATCACTGGGCGCCCCGGTGGAGTTCCCGGAAGACGGTGAACCGAATGTTTTTCCGCTGATTCATACGCCGGAAGAGATTGATCATCTGAAAGAACCTGATGATTACCTGGCTGCTCCGCTAATTCAGCAGCGTTTAAAGATTTCCAAGGAATTAGTTAAGCGGCGCAGCGATGCCGTGCCAAATTTTATCGGGCATTCCCTGGAAGGTCCGATCACCACCGCCGTGTTGTTAATGGGTCAGGATTTTCTGACCCTGCCATATGATGATCCGAAACGCGCCCATCGGCTGTTGAATTTCTGCACGGAAAGCGCGCTCCATTATATTGCGGCTTTACACCGGCATTGCTACGGCAATGCTCCGGTTGAGCCCGGTCCGCGTGGTATTCCCGACGATTTTGCCGGAATGCTGCCGCCGGAAATTTTCGGCGAGTTTGTGGTTCCATATTGGAACCGCATTTATGACGGGTTAAAATCAACGGAAAGACACCTGCACAGCGAGTTGTTGCGCGAAAAACATATGCCTTTCCTGCGTGATTTGAAGATTACATTCTACGACCCTTCGGCCGATCAATATGTAACACCGGAATTGCTCAAGCGTAGTTGTCCTTGCCGGTTTATGAGCCGGATTCAGTCCTGGGACTTGCGCGATTTAACGGCCGAACAACTTGAAAAGCTGTATCAAAAAATCGCCGAAAGCAAGCCTTACGTGATTGCTTTTTCCATGGATGATGTGAACCGGCGCGAAAAAATCAAACGACTGCTTAAATTGGCCCGGGAAATGGAAAAATGAATTAAGAAGGCTGGAAAGCGGGAATCCAGTGAGGCAGTTGTGAAACTACCAAAATGCGCCCAAAATACCGACTCCGGCTTGGCCATCGTAAAGTCTGGAGCGAGGACGTGCCGAAACGAATTATCCGAAAAAAATTAAGGTGACGGGAACCCCCATTAATCGAAGGAGAAAAATCCGATGCAATCTGGTTTAAAAAACGCGTGCATGCTTTTGTTTCTAAGCTTCCTGGCGATGAGTCAGGGCGAAGTCTTTTATAAGACCGGATTTGAAGAGACCAACGAGCCGTTCGGCAATTATACACGCGACGTGTCAAACGGAATGTCATTTTCAAGCCCTAAAGGCGGGGCAACCGTCAAAAGCGCCCATTTGGGAACGCAGGCGATTACGCTGGGCGGTGGAAGTGGACGCTATGGAGAAATCGCTTCGAAAATATTCTCGCCGCCGATCGAAAGCGACAGCCTCTGGCTTGAATACCGGTTTCGGTCCGATGACGAGCAACCGGCTGGTTACAAAGCCTTTTTGTATCTGAATGGAACCGCCGCAGGCAAAAGCTTCTCGCTTGTCCGTCTCTTGTTTTACGCCAACCGGATTACAGCTGCGAAAGCGGGTTTCCCTTTCAAACTGGGAACCAATTGGCATCATGTAAAAATTCATTTAAAATACACAGCCCAAAACTATGACCTGCACGTGGATGACCGGATTTTTCCGGATATTCCCTTTGCCGGAGGAAAACTTGAAAATGTCGCCATACGCGGTTTGGATAATTTGCTGCTGGGCGGCGGCGCATCCATAGACAAAATGACGTTTTACGATGACCTCTCTATCGGTTCTGAAGAACCGGTATCCGGCCCTGCCGTCCCACCGCCGGCTGTAACGGACTTTCCGGATCAAAACAACGTGCCGTATGTGGCGGTAAATCCGGCCTCCGCGCCACCGGTCATTGACGGCAAGCTCGAGGACGTGTGTTGGCTCAATACCTCCGCTATAACCCCCTTTGTAAGCATTCATGGGGATTACGGCCAACAGCAACAGACACAGGTTTTCGTTACGTATGACCGGAATAATGTGTATATCGGGTTCAAGTGTTTTGATATTCATCTGGACCCGGTCTTAAACAAACTGCACATGGTAAGTGCCAAGGTAGACAAACGGGACGCCGCCGTTTTTACGGATGACAGCGTGGAAATCTTCCTGGCCCCCTTTCCCGATCATCCCGATCGCTATTACCAGATTGCCGTCAACTGTGCGGGCACGATTTATGATGAAGCACTACCCGATCCGGGGTTATCCTGGAATGGCGCCCTTGAGGTGGGCACGTACCGGAACGAGAAGCATTGGAATCTTGAGGTCAAAATTCCCTTAAAAGATATCGGGGTGACCAATCTGAACGCGGGTGACACCTGGCGTGTTAATTTTTGCCGGAACAGACCAAGTGATGAAACGACCCGGCACTCGGCCTGGTCGCCAACGTTCGGGTCATTTCATGATTTCCACAAATTCGGCTTTCTTAAGTTCGCCGAAAATGCGCCGGTTGTTCGATCGGCGGCATTGCCGTCTGTCCTGGCGCAGACCAACGGCCTTGAATTTCAGCTCGCCTCGGACCGGAATGTCAAACTGCTTCTGCAAACCAAGGTGGCCTATGCGAACGCGGATAAGGTCGTGGACGCGGTTGAGGCGGCCGTTCAAACGGGGAAAACGACAAAAGCGGAAGCTCGGTTGATCATTGATTCAACCACGGCCGCCCGAATCAATTCGCAACACGTTTTCATCAGCTATCGCGTGATGGATGCCGCCAGCGGCGAACCCTATTACATGTCAACCAGATTCAAGTTCCCCCTGCTGAAATACACCCCTTTCAGGACGCGTTTCATAACGCATACCAGCCAAGTTTGTTTTAACTATTTCACGGACATGTATATCGCCAATAACAGTTCGTTATTCCGCTACCTGCTTATCCAATATACCGATAATATCGGCGCTTTCACAAACTGCGAATTTATTATTGATATGCCCGAATATCTTGCGCTCATAACGCCGTCAAGTCGCGGATCCTTAAGCGCGGACCTGGCTGTCACGCAAGAGGTCGTTGCGACCAACGGCATAAACCGCCGTCGTTACACCGTGACGGTCCCACGCGCTTTGGCATATCCCAACAAGCAAATGGGGGTGAAAAACCGTTATACCAACAAGATTGACGTTGTATTTTCCTGCGCAACGGATAAGCCTCTGCCAATTGATGATACCGTTGTCTATTATACCCGCGCACATGTTGGCGGCAAAATCATTGCCGGGCTGCCTTGCACTTTGCCCTTGCACATCCTGCCCGCGATCAAGGGAGTGCGACCGCAAAAATATCCGATTGTGAGTTCATTCGCCGGTTATAATGGCGCCTTGTCCGGATTAAGCCCCGCCAAAAAGGAAGCATGCCTTGGCAATATGATCCAGGCCGGATTCAACGTGTTTTCCGCAATGGACAACACCAACTACCCCCAGGAATTCCTGAACGAGGTAAAGGCCAAGGGTTTTAAAATCGAAAGGGGATATTTTCCCACTCAAGCGAATTATTTTAACGCGTTGTATCCGGACCCGCGGGAGTTCCTGGAAAAACACCCGCAGTACCGGGCGGTGCGTGGAAATGGCGAAATTCTGACTAATGAAGTGAGCGTGTCCCATTTGCTTAACGACACAGACGACGGTGAATACCGGCTCATTTTTAAAAAGCGCATTGCCGAGGTGGCGCAAAGTTGCGACATGATCTTATGGGACCACGAAGTCGCTACGACAGGCCCCCACGCGGTGAGTTTCAGCGCGGCGGATTTGGATGACTTCCGGCGATATGCCGGCATAAAAGACGATGTGTCCATTGACGATGTCCAGGACCGTTATAAAAACAAATGGGATAATTTCCAGCACCAACGGTTTGCCCAGCGCGCCCTGCTGATCCGGCGCCTTATCAAACAGGCAAATTCCAATTGTTTATTCGGCGTCTACAGCGGCTACCAGCACACACCACCCACATATGGGACGGATTGGAAACTGATGACTGAGGCCATTGACTATGCGCAATGCGGCTACGGACGGCCATTGGGGGCGTTGGAGGCGACCATGCAAGCCATTGCCCCAAAAAAATTGATTACCGGAGAACTAATCTTCGTGTGGCTTGGGGACACCGGTTATAATTTTGACGGCGTGCGCTTGAATCTTTTCAGGAGAATTACCGATAGTAACGGCGGCCTGATGGTTTTTTACGATCCAATAGTGGACGGGCGTTTCTGGACGGCCGTTGGCGATATTTCAAGATTGGTCAGCGAGTTCGAGCCTTTTTTTCTTAATCATGTCCGGGACGACGCCCTGATTGAAATCAAGCCGGGATTTTCCAGGGACGACGTGGCGGTTTTACGGAACGCCGACGGCGCGCGGTTGATATTTCTTTTCAATAATTCCGCGGAACAAAAGGTGTTTGAATTCAGAAATCTCAGCCCCCTTCCCAACGCGCGGTTAAGGGATTACTATGAAAACAAGGACTTGAGTAATTCGGTGAATGTCAGCGTGGAAGTGAAGAGCCTGGACGTCAAGGTTCTTGTTTATGGCCCATAAAGTTTCCCGGTTTATCCTGCCGATGACATATAACCGGTGTTCGGTGGTACGTGGTAAAAAGCAGCTCGGCCTTTAAAAGGCCGATCAAGTCCAGGCCAGATCCAGCACATCCCCTTGCCGGGTGGTGAAGGCAATTTGCCCGTTAGGCAGATGGCGCGGAGTGATCCGCGCGGCGCCACGCGTGATGCGCGGCAGGGCCCACTTGGTCGGTGCGATCCGGCATTCGCCTCCCTGTCGGGAAACCAGGCGGGCCGCGCGCGGCCCGCCATTCTTCCAGATAATGTCCACAATGAATCCTCCGCGGGCGCATAAGCCTTTAACCGATCCTTCCGGCCAGGCGGGGGGTAGGGCGGGCAGTAATCGGAGGATGCCCTGATGGGATTGCAGGAGCATCTCGGCCACGCCGGCCGTGCCGCCCAGGTTGCCGTCGATCTGGAAGATGCGCGGCGGATGCAGATCAAGGAGTGTCTCGGTGGCAAAATCAGTGATCAAGTGGCGCAGATGCTGATACGCCAGTTCGCCGTCGCGGAACCGGGCCATGCAGCATACCGTCCAGGCCCGGCTCCAGCCCGTATGGCCGCCATCGCAGGCCAAACGCCGGAGCAGGGAGACCCGCGCTGCCTGGTAGAGTTCCGGCGTAGTCTCACTCGTGATCTGCTCGCCGGGGAACAGGGCGAACAGATGAGAAATATGCCGGTGACCGGGTTCGGCTTCCGCGTAATCCTCCATCCATTCCTGGAGCTGGCCGTGACGGCCGACCCGCAGAGCGGGCAAATCGCGAAGTATTCTTTGCCAGGCCTTGCGCTTGGGCGCATCCACCCCCAAAATCCGGCTGGCCTGGACGGCATGGGTCAGCACATCGTGAATTAATTCCAGATCCATGGTCGCGGCAATGCACAACGAAACCGGCTGTGTGCCGCCCTGGAAATAATTTTCCGGCGATTGGGATGGAACCGGTACCAAACGGCCTTGCAGATCCCGGACCAGGTAACTTTCATAGAACGCTGCGACGTCGCGGAAAAAGGGATAGGCCCGGTTGCTGAGAAACGCGCGGTTGCCGCCAAATTCATAGCGCCACCAGAGGTGCTGGGCCAGCCAGGCGGCCGCGCCGATCCAGACATCCCAGCCCCGCGATTCGGGCGTTGCCCGCCCCCAGGGATCAGTCTGAATCGGAAACCAAACACCCCGGCAGTGATACAGGTTCTTTGCCATAACACGG
>VSJD01000029.1 GCA_008636095.1 Kiritimatiellota bacterium
GCATGCGGCACAAACCGCTCGATATGGTCGAACAATGGTCCGCCCAAATCACCCAGTTGGCAGACCTCCGCCGGCCAGTAATTCATCTGCAGGTTGATGTCGTGATGCAGGTCGCATTGCCACGGCGGTTTGATGTCCTCGTTCCATTTGCCCTGCAGATTAAGCGGCAGGCCGCCGGGGCGGGAACCGCTGATGAGTAAATACCGGCCGAAGTTAAAATAGAGTGTCATCAGATCGTTGTCCGGGCGGCCAGCGCGCAGATCGGCCAGTCGTTGGTCAGTCGGTTGCTGGTCGGTCGGTCGCAGGTCGGTTGGCGGAGGGATGATCGGTCGCAGGTTGGCCGGTTTGGCGGGAGCCGGCCCGAGATTCAGTGCCACGCGGTTATACCAGGCGCCGAAGGCTACCGTGTGCGAGCGCAGCAAGGTTTTCCAGTCCGTCGGCGCGGTGTCAATCTGTCGCCGTGCCTGTGCCAGGGGATCCTCGCCGTCGTGTGCGACGCCGATGGAAAGCACAATCAGGGCTTCATCGGCCTTTTCCACGTGCAGCGCTGCGGCATGTCGGTCGGGCTTGATTCGGCCGCCGCGCGTGTGAATGCGGGCGCTGATGGCAAAGCGCGAACCCTCCGGGAATGCACCCAGCAACTCGATGGTGTTCGCTCCGACCTGATGCGCCAGTTTACAGTCCGGATCAGCGCAGCGCGTCAAGCTAACCTTGAAGGTGAGCGTTCCTTTGCGGGAGGTGCTCAGATGAATGGCGATCACGGGGAACACGGCATGGGCGATGCATTCGCGGGTGAAATGCGTGTTGCGCGCCACGTATGTTACGCGCGCCACGGCAGATGCCAAGTCCAGTGAGCGTCGGTATGCCTTGGTCCGCGCGGCAGGCATTTCAATCCGGAGGTCACCGGCCGGCTGATAGGAATCCACGCGATTGGGCATGCCGGAGGATGTTAGGACACCCCCAAAACCGCCGAGCGCCTTATTGGCCAGCGTGGCGGCGGCATATGCCTTTCCCTGGAAGAAGAGCTTGCGAATTTTTGCCAGTGCCTGATGTTTGGGCGGCGTATCGCGTAAGCGGTGCTTGGCGCGCCAGAGCCATTCGTGATTGAGCACCAAGCGCTCGACGGGTATTTGGCCCAGGATCATGGCGGCCAGTCGGCCGTTCCCGATCGGGAGCCCTTCTTTCCATTCGCGCGCCGGATGGTCGTACCACATTTGGGAAGACATGCTGTTTGCTCCATTCGAAAAATTCCACCGCGAATCACGACCCCACAGAGAGTCGGGACAAATTTCCGCCAAAGCAGAGCCGCCGGTGGCGACTGGAATTTTAGCTGTAAAAATACCGAAGGTGTGGGCTGGCGTCAAGCCCCGATACCACCGCGGCAGCCCCGATACCACCGCGGCAGCCCCGATACCACCTTCTGAATCCGCGCGTAACAGCGTGCGGGCAGGGATCCCGGCGGTCGTTTTAAAAAACTATCAGGCAAAATGCTTGACATTTATTTCGTATTACGTATATTTCGTTTTCATGAATATTTCAAGTAACAAGGCATCGTTCAAAATGCCCCTGGAGCAATTTGCCGACCGGCTGGGCCGGTTAATGCCCCGGCTCATGCGGCATCTGATGACCCAGGATCGCAACTACCTGGCACGCGGGATGATTACCCTGCCGCAGTTATGGGCACTCCATCAGGTCGCCGAGTGTAAAACCTGTACCATGTGCATGCTGGCCCAGGCCCTGGGGCTGAAATCATCCACCGTAACCGGCCTCGTGGATCGCCTCGTCAAGCTGGGCCTGCTCAAGCGGTTCAACAGCCAGGCCGACCGCCGGGTCGTATTGGCCGAAATCACGCCCAAGGGTCGCAAAATCCTGGAACACCTGCATGCCGAACGGCATGAATCCGTTATTCGTATGTTCCAGCATGTTTCGCAGAAAGAGCGTGCCGCTTACCTGGATATCATTGTAAAAATCCTGAAGGCCCTATCCGCGGACTAAGCCCGTGATGCTGCGACCGTTTGCAAGGAAAGAAATGAAAAACAGAATGGGTCAAGCAGGCGTCAAGGTGTGGTTGGCGCTGGTTCTGGGCGGGCCGGCTTTTCTGGGGGTGGCCCAATCGCCCGCTAATCCTCCCGTCGTCGGCTTCGATCAAATCGCTTATATGGCCGGCGCCCGGAGCAATACGCTCCTGCGCATCGGACGGGTGGACTGCATGGCTTATGCCCTGGGGGCCAATTCGGAAATCAAGATCAAACGCATCAGCCCGATTCTGCGGGCCGACGAAGTGTCCGTGGCGCAAGCGGCGTTCGAGCCCAGTCTTAATGCCCAGGCCAACCTGCATGACACGACCGAGCGCTCCGCTTCGATCGTCAACAGCAATCTTTCCCTGACCAGGACGACGGATTTCAGCGTGGACCTTGGCGGCAAACTGCCCACGGGCACGCGTTACGATCTCGCGTTTCTGGCGGATGCGCTGAAAAGCGGTTCGTATTTTCAGACCATTAATCCGGTCTACAGCGCGGAGCCCATGATCACGCTGACCCAGCCGCTTTTGCGGGGCGCCGGCATCGTGGTGAACCGGGCGGACATTATCATTGCCCGGAACAATCTGATCATTTCAAGGAAGGCCTTCAAAGAAACCACCATGGCGATCATCAGCCGGACGCTGGAGGCCTATTACGGATTATTCTATGCCCGGGCGCAGTATGCCATCGAGGTAGAGGCCCTGGACCGGTCGCGCCAACTGCTGGAGATTAACCAGAAGCGCTACGCCAAGGGCCTGATCAGTTCCGTGGATCTCCTGGAAACGGAGACGGCGGTGGCCGAGCGTCATAAAGGTGTGATCGCCGCGGAAGCTACCATGAAGAACACGGAAGACACGCTGAAATTAGTCACCAACCTGGTGGACGACCCGGTGCTGTGGAATGCGCGGGTGGAGTTGATTGACGAGCCGGAACTCAGTATCCAGCACGTGGACCTCGTCCAGAGCTTGGCGCGCGCCTTTGAATATCGGCCGGATTACCAGGCATTAAAAATTTCCCTGGCCAACCGCGACATTCAGATCAAGGTGGCGCAAAATGCGCTCTTGCCCACCGTGGATTTAATCGGCAGCTTCGGTCTGAACGGCTTGGACGACAGTTTCCAAAACGCGATTAGAAGTATCGGCATGGATTACAAGGACTGGATGGTGGGCGTCCAGCTGACCGTCCCCTGGGGCGGCGGCGAACGCGCCAAGTACGACAAAAGCAAGTGGGAAAAGATTCAATCCCTGCTGGAGATCAAGCGGCTTGAGCAGAACATTGTGTTCGAAGTCCGCAATCGCGTTCGGGAAGTGGATATCCAGTTCCGCCAGACGGACGCCTCGTGGTTATCGTCGGAAATGGAGACTGAAAATTACGATGCCCAGCAGGAGCGCTACGCCTACGGACAGGTCAGTACCCATGACTTGCTCGATTATCAGAACCGGTTGGCAGCCTCCCGCCTGGATTATGTGAAAGCGCTGATTGATTACCAGATTGCCCTGATCCGCCTGGATCAGTCGGAAGGCGTGACCCTGGCCAAGAACAACATTACCCTGGAGAATTAGCATGATAGCGGATGATAGACGACAGAAGGCGGACGGCGGACGGCGGCCAAACGGCGGACAAACCTTTTTGCCTTCAATTGCCGTAATGATGGCGGCATTGGCCATGGTGCTGGTCGTGCTGCCGGGTTGTCGGAAGGCAGTCAAAACTGCGGTGGACGAACGGATCCCGGTCCGCCTCCAGCGTGTTGAGCAACGCAGTCTGAAACGTTCGCTCGACTATGCTGGCGATATACGGGCCCGCGAAGCGGTGCTCGTATATCCCAAGGTTTCCGGTAAAATCATAGAAAAAGTCCACGAGGAGGGCGCCCGGGTCGTTAAGGGAGATATCATCGCCTACATTGACCGCGACGAAGTAGGCTTTGATTACCAAAAGGCGCCGGTCGAAAGTCCGCTGGCCGGGTTTATCGGCCGGGTCTACGTGGACCGTGGTTCGAGTGTGACGGTGCAAACACCCGTGGCCATGGTCGTGGATATCGAAGCCGTTGAACTATTGCTCAACGTGCCGGAAAAATATATTGCCCAGATCAAGCTAGGCCAGAATGCCGAATTGACCGTGGATGCCTGGCCGGGCGGAACCTTTACGGGCCAAGTGACCAAAGTGAGCCCGGTTATTGATCTGGAGACACGCACCACCCCGATTGAAATCACCGCTCCCAACACTGGTTATCAACTCAAGCCCGGCATGTTTGCCCGGGTCCGCCTGATTCTTGAAGAACACGCCAATCAGTCGGTTGTTATCAAGGAAGCCGTGTTGGGTAGGGCCCCTGACACATATGTGTTCGTAGTCAGCAACAACACGGCTACCGTCCGGAATGTGCGCTTGGGACTCCGCGAAGGCTCGGACTATGAAGTTGTCGAAGGCCTGAAACCCGGCGAACAGGTTGTGATCATGGGTCAGCAGCGCCTGCATGACGGCATCAAGGTCCGCGCGGAAGAGATCCCGCGAGACCCAAACGCCAAAATCCAAAATTAAAAGTCCAAGGAATAAGATCATAATTTTAATTAATACCTGAATTTTGCACGAACATCAGCGTTACTATCATGTTTTGTCAATAAACACGGCGTGCAAGTTATTTCTTGCACCACTTTTTGTTTTTCCGCCAATGCGGATCCGCCCAGGCGGAAACCCAACGGGTTATGAAGGCATCCTGCAAAAACGCTGATGTTCGCCGGAAGAGACGGTTGCGCGATTTTGGCGCATCTGTTTCGTTGCAAAGGGCCACGCCTTTGGCGTGGTCAACTTGCAGCTTGTCCCGCGCCGCGCGGGATATGCTTATACAGCGGCGCCCTTTGCGCCCACGCGAAACGCGTGGCAAGCTCGCATCCCTGTCCCGCTCCGAGCGGGATGCGTCAAACTTGCGCATGCAAAATTCAGGTAATACAATCAAACGGCTGAAAAACACGGGATCAACGCCTTCATGTTTTTGGCGCTTTAAAATTTTCTCTTTTGCTTTGCTTGCTTGAAATTTTAGGATTTTACTATGAACCTTCCTGATTTTGGCGTTCGCCGGCCCGTTACCAACCTGATGATTTTTTGCGGCATCATCATCTTGTCGCTGTTCGCTCTGTCACGCCTGGGCGTGGACATGATGCCGGAAATCGAGCCGCCGGCGATTTCGGTGATTTCGGTCTATCCCGGCGCCAGTCCGGAAGACGTTGAGATCAAGGTGACTGAACCGCTGGAAAACCAGCTGGCCACCACGCCGGGGCTGGAAAAAATCACCTCGCGCTCCCTGGAAGGGGTTGCCGTCATTACCCTGAAATTCACCTGGGGTATAAATCTGGACGAAGCCTCCAACGACATCCGCGACCGTATTGAAATGGCCAAGCGGGTGTTGCCCGATATCCCCGACGAAATGGACAATCCATTCATTTTTAAATTCAACACGGCGATGATCCCGATCCTGTTCGTCGGCATCACGGCGGAGCGAAATTATCCGGAACTCTATGACCTGATTGACAAACGCGTGGGCGACGCCTTGCGTCAGCTGCCCGGTGTCGGCACGGTTCAGTTGCACGGAGGTCTGAAGCGGCAGATCAACATCTGGGTGGACAAGACCAAGCTGGAAAGTTCCGGTTTCTCCATCCTGGACATTAAAAACGTCCTGGTCCGCGAAAACATCACCCAGCCCGTGGGCAATTTGAAAGTGGGTCTCTCCGATTACCTCCTGCGCCTGCCGGGCGAATTTGCCAGTCCGGAGGAAATTAATTCAGTCATCCTGGGGCAACGGCAGGGGAAACTCGTGTACCTGAAGGACGTGGCCCGGGTGGAAGACGGATTTCGGGAAGTCACGACGATCGTACGCATCAACGGCAAGAGCGGCGTGCAAATGATGGTCCAGAAGCAGATTGGCGCCAATACCGTTGAGGTTGCCCAACGGGTTAAGCAAAAACTCAAGGAACTGGAACCGACCCTGCCGTCGGACGTCAAGGTCCTCGTCGTCATGGACACGTCCAATGACATCATGGATGCGCTGGCCTCGCTCAAATCCACGGTTTGGAGCGGGGGTCTGCTGGTGATCCTGGTCACCTGGTTTTTCCTGCGCCGCTTCCGGTCCAGCATGATCATTGCACTGACGATCCCCTTTTCACTGCTGATCGCGTTCATTTATCTTTTCATGGTTGGGAAAACGATCAACGTTATCAGTCTCTCGTCGCTGACGATTGCGATCGGCATGGTCGTGGACAATGCGATTGTCGTGGTGGATAACATTACGCGGCATTTGGATCGCGGGGAACGGCCGGCGGAAGCCTCGATTTACGGCACTTCGGAAATGTTCCTGGCCATTGCCGCCTCGACGGCCACGACGGTCGTGGTATTTATGCCCCTGCTGTTTGTGTCCGGCGTGGTCGGGATCATGTTTGGCGAGTTGGCCGTCATTGTCTGCGTGACGCTGATTGCCTCGCTGTTTACCGCCGCCACCTTTACGCCCATGCTGTGTTCCCAGTGGCTGCGCCAGGCGCCGCGGGCCATCCCGGGGGTAAGTCCGGCGGCGCCGCCGACCGTTTCCCGCTTCCAGAAGGTTTACGATCTTTCCGAGCGTTGGTTTATGGCATGGGAGCAGGGTTACGGGCGTTCGCTGGCCTGGTGCCTGGGCCACCGCAAGTCGGTGATTTTTGGCTTTACGGCCCTGTTTTTAGGCAGTCTGTTGCTGACAAGGTTTGTGGGCAACGAATTCATTCCCGAGGAGGATTCCGGGGATTTGAGAGTGACCGTGCACCTGCCAATCGGCACGCGCGTCGAGGAGACCGACCGCGTGGCGCGCAAGGTAGAAGCGATTTTCGAAGAAATGATTCCCGAAAAATATGCCGCTCGTGTGCGCAGCGGCGCAACGGCGGGCATGGGTGCTATTTTCGGCGGGCAATCCGGCACGCACGTCATTTCCGGCGGTGTCAAGCTGGTGCCCAAGGATCAGCGTCGCCGCTCGATTCAGGAGATTGCCCAAACTGTGCGCCAAAGGATCAAGGCCATTCCCGGCGTGGTGAAGACCGATCTTGGCACGGGCAATCCCCTCGGCCGGATTATTACCGGCACGGGTGGCAAGAGCGTACAGGTTGAGATCATCGGCAATTCATTCGCCGATACGGACGGCGTGGCCGAAAAAATCAAGGCCGTTATGGAACGTACCCCCGGCGCCGTGGACACCAGTATTTCCCGGGAAATGAAACGGCCTGAGCTGCGCATCGCCGTGGACCGCGAAAAAGCCTCGGCCCTGGGTCTGGACATGAATACGCTGAGTCAAAGCGTGAAAACGTTTATGGATGGCGCCACTGCCAGCAAATACCGCGAAAAAGGCGAGACTTACGACATTTATGTGCGCCTCGAAGAGTCCGATCGTTCCCGGATCGAGGACATCGAATCCCTGATGCCGGTTTCACCTTATACCGGCCGGGCGCTTTACCTGGGTAACCTGGCCCGCGTAATCGAAACCATCGGCCCGGTGGAAGTCGAGCGCAAGAACCGTGAGCGCGTGGTGCGCGTGGAATGTAATACGCACGGACGATCCATGGGCGAAGTGATCGAGGATATCCGCGGCGAAATTGCCGGCATTACCTTGCCGTCCGATGTCTCCGTCATGATCGGCGGGGAAGCCGAGGAGCAGGGTAAAGCCTTCAAAGATTTGACGCTTTTGCTCCTGCTGGGCATTGCCCTGGTCTATATGGTCATGGCCGCCCAGTTCGAGTCCCTGCTGGACCCCTTCATCGTGATGTTCGCCGTGCCGTTTACCTTCACGGGTGTCATCCTGGCATTTGTGCTCACGGGCACAACGTTGAGCGTGATTACCTTCCTTGGCATTGTCATGCTGATGGGGATCGTCGTCAACAACGCCATTGTGCTGATTAGTTACATCAACATTCTGCGCGCGCGTGGCCTGACGATGCTGGAAGCCGTGACCACAGGCGGGCGCGACCGCTTGCGGCCCGTGCTGATGACCACGCTCACCACGCTCATGGGGCTTCTGCCGCTGGCGCTTTCGCGCGGCGAGGGATCGGAAACCTGGCAGCCGCTGGGTATCACCATGATCGGCGGCTTGACGGTCTCCACGTTCATTACGATGCTCTTTGTGCCGACGCTCTATGCCGTGTTTGAATCGAACTTGAAGCGGTTTAGAAAAACCGCCCACGCGACCGGATCTGCAACTTTGGTCGCGCATTAGGCAACGGGAGGAGATCGTCCATGAAAATGATCATGCTTGTTTTCAATGAAGCCATGGACGAGGAAGTATTGGAAGTACTCCGCCATTGCCGGCTTGGCAATTACACCCGCTTAAACGGCGTTTTCGGCAAGGGCACGACCTCTGGCACCCACATGGGCACCGAGATTTGGCCGGGGCGCAATAACAGCCTGTTCATGGCTGTGCCCGACGAAGCGGTTGAGCCGTTGCTCAAATGCATTCGGGAATTGCGTAAAACAATGGGGGCCGAAGGCATTAAAGCTTTTACCTGGAACCTGGAATCTGTAACCTGATGCGGCCTTTGTCCGTGCCCTGGGCGCGATCGCGGTGGCCGCGGAAGGCCTGGTGCTTACGGCAGGCTGATGCGCAGCAGCCTGCTGGCGCCGGTGGTATCAAGGTTGGCCATCTCGTATTTCTTGAGACAGTCCGGCATAAGGATCGTGGTCCCCGGGGTTACATCCACCAGCACGCTTCCCGACTTGATTCGTACCAGCCCTTTCTCCAGGAACAGAGCGTGGAAACTGTGGGTGTCCAGCGGACAATCCAGCATGCCGGCCACAGCCAGTTCCTCGAATCGGAAATAGGGTGTGCGCAAACGTTCCACGATAAGGTTGCCTTTTTGGGGCGCCTCAGCGTGTACTGAGGGCATGGGCTGGCGGGCGGCAGGAATGCCTTGCCACTGGATGACTTTTATCGCCTGCTTGATATGCAATTCGCGCGGCTTACCGTCCGAGCCAACCCGGTTCCAGTCGAATACACGGTAGGTCGTATCGGAATTCTGCTGGACTTCCAATATAAGGGCACCCGCGCCAATGGTATGGACACAGCCGCCGGGAATATAGATCACGTCCCCCTGGTGCACGCTCACTTGTTTGAGCAGATCGCCAACCCGGCCTGCCGCGAGGGCTTCCTGGAACCGGACTTCATTTACGCCAGGTTGAAACCCGACGAACACTTCGGCGCCCGGGTCCGCATCCAGCATATACCACATTTCGGCTTTCGCTTCGCCGCCCACTGCCTTGGCCGCGGCTTCGTCCGGATGCACCTGCACGCTCAGGCGCTCTTTGGAGTCAATCAGCTTGATCAGCAGTGGAAAGCGCTCCAGCGGACGTCCCAGCAGTTCGGTTCCGTAGGTTTGGGTCAATTCGTGAATATCCTTGCCGGCCAGGGAACCGTTGACGACCACGTTGATGCCCTCGGCACGGTCGGTGATTTCCCAGGATTCGGCGTAAATACCGGGCGGCAAGGACCGGCCGTATCGGCGGGCAATCCGGTCCCCGCCCCAGATATAATTCTTATAAACCGGCTTGAACATTAACGGGTAAAGAGGAGGCTGTGTATTCATCGCAGAAACAAGCATATCTTGACCCACCAATAAAAACCAGAACGAAAATAATATTTTTTACTTGTACCGACAGACGTATCCCGTTATCGTTGCAGAAGTCGGAGGTCAGAGGTCAGCAACTTGCTCACCGTAGCCACGAGCGGAGCGAGGGCGAAGGCGGGTCAAAAATCACAAATCACACCATGTCAGACTCGGCCAAACTTGTTATTGACGGGAAAGAGCACTTGTTCCCGATTGTCAAGGGCACCGAGGGTGAACGGGCCATTGATATTACGGGTCTGCGGGAGCAGGCCGGCCTGATTACACTCGACACCAGCCTGGGTAACACGGGCAGTTGCCTGAGCCGGATTACCTACATTGACGGCGAGAAGGGCATTCTGCTCTATCGGGGCTATC
>VSJD01000028.1 GCA_008636095.1 Kiritimatiellota bacterium
CCATTGAGGAGTTGGCCGAAAAATCAACGTTCGTGGAAACTGCCTATCTCCTGATTCACGGCGAACTGCCGTCGAAAGACGAGCTGGCGGTTTTTTCCAACCGGCTGAATGAATCGTCGCTGATCCACGAAGACATGCGCCATTTCTTTGTGGCTTTCCCGAAATACGCGCACCCGATGGGCATCCTGGCCACCATGGTGGCATCGCTTTCCACGTTTTATCCCGTGCCGGATTTCATGGACCCGAACGCCGCAGAACAGTTCATGGCCAACCTGATTTCCCAGGTGCGCACGGTGGCGGCCTTTTCCTACAAGAAATCCATCGGGGAGCCGACGGTGTATCCGTCGTTTAAACTGCACTACGTGGAGAATTTCCTGAATATGATGTTTTCCTCGCCGGTCAAGGATTACCGGCAGGATCCGGACATCGTGCAGGCGGTGGAACTGTTCCTGATCCTGCATGCCGACCACGAGCAGAACTGCAGTACATCTACGGTGCGGCTGGTCGGGTCCAGTCAGGCCAACATTTATTCCGTGATTTCGGCTGGAATTGCCGCGCTGTGGGGCCCGCGTCATGGCGGCGCCAATCAGGAAGTCATCCACATGCTGGAGCGCATCCTGGCGACCGGCGTCGATCCCAAGACTTTCATTGATCGGGCCAAGAGTAAGACCGGCAAAGAACGGCTCATGGGGTTTGGGCATCGGGTCTATAAGAACTTTGATCCACGGGCTAAGATTGTCAAGCAGGTTTGTCATAAATTGCTTAATAAGCCGGGCGTTTCCAATCCGCTGTTCGATATTGCCCTGAAGATTGAGGAACTGGCGCTGAAGGACGAATACTTTGTCGAGCGCAATCTCTATCCGAATGTGGATTTTTATTCCGGCCTGATCCTGAAAGCGGTGGGCATTCCCTACGATATGTTCACGGTGCTGTTTGCCATCGGCCGGGTGCCGGGCTGGCTGGCCCAGTGGCGCGAAATGGTTCACACCGAAAGCTTCAAGATCGTGCGGCCGCGCCAGGTATATATAGGTTTGCCCCGGCGGCATTACGAGCCGATCGATAAGCGTGTTTCCAAAAAACAGGGCAGAGCGTGAGTGCCATGAGTAATGGATGGCGCTTATCAGTCGTGGCGGTCATCCTGGCGCTGGGTATGATCCTCTCGGCGGCCTTGGTGTCCAAGCTGTTTGTGCGCGTCCGGCATGAGCAGGCCATTACGGTGAAAGGCTATGCCGAGCAAGACGTGGTCGCGGATATCGGCAAGTTCACCTGCGCCTGCAGTGTCCGGGGCGTCAGCCTGCAAGAGGCGCACGCTAAACTACAGGCCAGCCGGAACCGGGTGCTGGCCTATCTCCAGCAGAAACAATTTCCGGTCGCGAACATAGCCGCTAAAACCATTCAAATTGCGAAGGTGGTCAAGCGCGATGCCCAGGGCAAAGAAACCAACGAAATCGAATACTATGATCTTTCACAGTGGATTACCATTACGTCCAGCAATGTCGCGGCTATTCGCGACGTATCCACCGCGATCGCCGAGTTGATCAAGGAAGGGATTGATCTCAGTGTCATGCCGCCGGAGTTTTATGTCTCCACGCTCCCGGCCACTAAACTTGAACTGCTGGCCAAGGCGACTTGCGATGCCTATCGTCGGGCAGTCGTGCTGGCGGAAAACAGCCGGGGCAGGGTGGGGGCGCTGATCTCGGCCCAGCAGGGTGTTCTACAGATCACCGAGCGGCACTCGACCGATACTTCCGGATGCGGTGTGTACGATACCGCCACTATTGAAAAAACCGCCAAAGCTGTTGTCACGCTGGAATATGCCATCGAGCCGATTCGCTAATCCGCCTTCGTCGAAATGGCAAAGCAATATTTACCACAGAACGCAAAGATCGCAGAATATATGGAGAAAAAATAGATACCCATTGTTTGGCTTTTGTGTTCTTCCATGCTTTGGGCAGACCCGCCTCTGGCGGGAAATAATCTGAATATCTATAAATAGATGCCGGAACCCAGCCAGAGTGCATCGTCAACCTTGATAACGTAACCGAGCTTACGGCCTTCCTTGCCGGTGGCCGGGTCTACCCACCCGAACTCGACAAATCCCTTGCCGTCCCTGGCGGCGGTGTCGCGCAGTTGCTGGATAACCAGTGACCCATGGTTGTCCTTCTTTTCGGTCAGGTCCCGGCCGACAAGATCGGGTGTGAAACCATGCGCCAGGCACACGCACTTGAAGTCGTAGGCGTAAATGTAAAGCTCGCCCTTTTCGCGCACAAATTTGCCCTTGCGGTTGGAAAACTCCTTCAGGGCCGCTTCCTGTCCGACCTCCTTGACGTAGGCGGCGGCTTCTTCGACAAACTTGACCATCTGTTCCTTGGTAATCGCCGCCGCCGCCGTTGTTTCCCTGGATGCCTGGGGTTGGGTCGGTTCGTCTGCCAGTGCCAATGTCACCGATGCCAAGAATACCGCCACTGTCACAGATACGTAACGCATAACAACCTCCTGTTTGATTTAATCCTGAATCCGTGACGGGATTTTATTTAAAGAGCCTTAAACCAAAGTTTATAACTACTTACACAATCAGCACCGTATCACTCAACCGGGATGCGTTTGATTGCATGATAAGAGTCGCCCTGCGGGTGAGGTCATTGTACCGCATCTGCTTTGTTGGCAAGGGGTTTGGAGTAGTCACTACACCGTCACCCTTGCCGCCGCGCAGTTGCGGCACACTGACCTCATCACGGATCCAGGTTAATGTTAAGAATCGGAGCGACGAACCTGCTTCGTCCGTCGGCTGACGGACGAAGCAGGCCAGGGATTTCCTGCCATTGACAGCCCCACGGGACCATGATACCGTGCTGATCAATTCGTCTAAATCCCCTCCTGATTTTGTATTGTTTTTTGCGGGGCGTAGCGCAGACTGGTAGCGCGTTTGCTTGGGGTGCAAAAGGTCAGGAGTTCAAATCTCCTCGCCCCGACCATATTCCTTAGGAAAAGGCAGGTTTTTATAAACCTGCCTTTTCTTTTTGCGGTTGTGTTGGTGGTTTTGTTGGATTTAAGCTTGCCTTCCGTTGGCTGGGTGGAGTAGTGTTGAGCTGTGTAATGGAAGGAGCTTGTCATGCCTTTGGAACTACGCCGAAACCGCGACGGAACTCTTCGCCCCTGCTTCTACGGTCGCTACCAGGACAAGACCGGCAAACTTAAATGCGCCAATCTCGGGGTCGATATTCAAGGCTGTCCGCCGGAGTCGCTCCATGGGACGGGGGATAAGGATTTTGAGGCATCACGTAAGTTGGCGGAAAATAAGCTGGCTGAATTGATGGAGGAAGGGCGCACGAGCCGCGGCGCCCGCTACTGGGCTGAGAAGGTCTATGAACTCAAGAGCGGTGTCCGGCTGGAATCCCCCACCATTGCAAGCCTGCCGGTCGCTTGGGCAGCCATCCCCCGCAAGCGTCCACCTTCGGCATTTTACCTGTCCTACACGCAAGCCGCCTTGAGCCGTTTCTCATCCTTCATCGCGGAAAAGTTTCCAAACGTAAAAGAATTGGCCGTCGTGACCCGCGATCATGTACGGGCCTTCATGGAAACCGAGAACAAGCGTGGGGTATCGGCCCGGACATGGAACGGGACGATCAGCGTTCTCCGCGCCGTCTTCCGCCACTTGGAGCCTAATGCCGACGCCTATCGCTCCTACCTGCTGAACACACCGGGAAAAGTTATGGAAACGGTCCACCGGGAGCCGTTCTCGGCAGAGGAGATCAAGGCGGTTCTGGACGCGGCGGCGGACGATGAACTCATGCGCCCCTTGATTGTGACAGCCCTCTGCACGGCCATGCGGCGCGGAGACTGTGCCTTATTGAAGTGGTCAAGCGTGGACCTGGCCGCCGGCTTCATCACGGTGAAAACGAGCAAGACTGGTGAGACCGTCGAGATTCCTATCCTACCGGCATTGCGTACAGAGTTGAGCCGAATACCACGCGGCTCGGGCGAGCACGTATTCACCGAGGCAGCGGCTATGTATCACAAGAACCCTGATGGGCTAAACTGGCGATTACGCGACATTCTCTCCAAGGCGGGATTTGTGGATGCCGATACGGCCGAGCGCGCAGACAATCAGAAGAAACACCCTCTGAAGCCCTCTCTGCCGGTAATGCCTGCTGAGGAAGTCCGGCGTCGTGGCTTGGCGTGGATTGATGGGGCGAAGATGACCGAGGGGAAGCGAGGGCGATTGCGAGCGGTGTTTGAGGGATACATGGGCGGGAAGTTCATGCCTCAGATTGCGCGGGAGCTTAGCGTCAGTAAGGGAACCGTTTCGGGCCACATCAGCGAAATCGAAACCGCCATCGGCGCGGCCATAGTCCGGCGACAGGAGCCGGCCCTGATCCCTGCCGTGATTCGCGGAGTGACGCAAGCTAAAAAAGGAAACGAACAGCGTAGCAGGCGAGGTAATATCAAAGGCTGGCATTCCTTCCGGACAACCTTCATCACGTTGGCGTTATCTGCCGGGATGCCGATGGAACTGGTCCGGCGCGTGACCGGCCACACGACGGTTGACGTTGTGCTCAAACATTACTTTCGCCCCGGCCGTGAGCAATTCCGGGTTGCGCTCCAGGCGGCCATGCCCCGGATGCTGATGAACGGGGCAAAAAGCCGGGATGAGCAGTTGAAGGAGATCATCGAGGGGATGCCGGCGAAGACGATGAAGATGAAGAAGGATAAGGCACGGGCTCTGGGCTTGCTGGCGCCCGTATGATTCATGAGTGCGCTGAAACAGGCCTGTTCGCTATTCGCTGGACGGACCTTGGTCGAACCCGTAATATAAAAAAAATGTGACGATTTTAGGGGAATCTGATAGTTCTGGATAAGCAGACAGAAATTAGTGTCATAATAACAAGTTGGAATCATGAGACAAAATATGGCAAGACAGGCCGCACTACTCATCATGCTTTTCGCAGCGTCCGCAATGGCTGCCAGTAATGGTCCGTTCTCCTTCGGAACCAACTCGACTGATAACTATAACGGACTTCTCATTGCGGCAGTAGCAGACAAGACGACTTACGGTACGAACGATCGACCTCTCATTATTGTAACATTCTCAAACGAATCATCCAAAGTCATTGTCTTACTCAATCATTTCGCTTTCACTGCGGAAGGTCCGTTGTTTGTACCATTCTTGTGCAACCCCGAGAATAGAAACCAGTACCGCAAAATATCCTTTGCGGAACAACTCTCCATCAGAAATGCAAGCCCAAAATGGATCATCCTGAAACCAGGTAATGTCCACCGCTTTCAATCAAGGCTCTACGATGCGCTTCCACGCGGACGTCACTGCCTTCAAGTTCGGTATTCCGTTTCGGGACCAGCAGAGAGAACGATTAATGAATGTCGGAAGGAAACCTCTTGCCCAGCAGACTTCTGGCACGGCGATCTTATATCAAACGTTGTGAATATCGAGGTGACACAAGAGAGTCCAACCACGGATCGCACTGTACCGCCGGAAGCTGGCGCTTACGGCGTCCAGTGAACCCGATCGGTAGCTTTGATGAAAGAGATGAGGCGCCATATCCGGAAATTTAAAATATCTTGTATTTGTTTAGGGCAGAACATATAACTCTATGCACGATGCATAGGAATTTCGGCCTTGTGGTTCGACCGAACCGCCACTACGTCAGCATCCGTCGTAGATGCCGCTCGAGAGAATGGCAAAGTAGCTGAAGGCCTACTTCAAAAAGCGATCCAAATGATAATTTCCTGTAATAATATTAACCGCTTCATAAAATTTCTACTGGTCTTAATGCTGGCAGGAATTTTAGGTATGTTGCAGGCTGTAAAAGCAGAAGAGACGTATCATATAAACCGGACATTTACGCCAGTAGAATTCAATCTTCAAGGGACACCGACGGTGGACCAGTTGTTCACGGAATCTATGAAATTGACGGATACTGTGAGAGGCGACCCCATTGTGATTGATTCAAACGGTACGTATGCGATCGAGCAACAGACGGCTATTGCTTTAGGTTATGATACTGCTGAGGCCGCGTGGAATGCCGTCCTAAATTATCAGGGGACTCCGTCAAACTATCCGGGGAAAATATATGACAATGTTGGTTGGGTAAGGGGAACTAAATCCGTGCAGGGTGAATGGGGCGCTTATCTTTGGGTCTTTCAAAACCGGATTGCGTTCCAGTCGTCAACATCGGTGTGGTGGAAAGCTTCCAGCAACGGAGTTCCGGTGATGATTACGAATGTGATAGTGGGAAGCCTTGGAAATTATGCACCGATGTCAAACGTGGTAGATATTGGACCGCATCTGAACGCCGCAACCAATAATTCCCCCGGCGCCAATCAGAGCGAATCCAGGGAATTTTATGTGGATATTACGAATATTTTTTATCAACTGAGCATTCCGGACATCTGGATTACGCCAAAGTATGCGATAAGATGCGTAGGCGGTAGTAATGTGCAATATTCAGTGGCAGGAACGAATATTCCCAATGGTGTAACGTGGTTACTAAATCCGGATGGTTTAACAAGCGGGGCTGTGCTGCAGGTTTCCAATGACTGGCATTTTGCAGGCGTTACTCCGGGAAATATTGCTGCGAATTACAAGATTCGGGCTACCTCGGTAGATAATACGAATTTTTATGATGAAGCGACTTTTAATGTCATTCTTGCCGTGGACATCGACGGGGACAATGATGAGGATGGTGATGTTGATGACGACGACGATACCGGAGAAGAGACCATCCCTGTCATTGTTGCGATCAATGATGACACCCGCGAACTCATCGTTCGGAAGATTGGAATAAGTAGTGGTGGAACTCTGAAAATCAATAAGACCGGTGTAGGCAAGATAACTTTGAAAAAGGCAGACAACACAACGGTTCTTGCTGACGGAGATTCAGAAAGCATCGACATTCTAGGGGATACAGGAGCCGCTGATCTTGTTCTTGCTCTTGATGGGACTGAGGTTGGCAATGTTGATCTTGAGCTAAAGTTTATTTCGGGCGACTCCTTTTATTCAGATAAATTCAAAGTGAAAGTTGTTCGTAGTGACATCGTTCAACGCTCTGGTAACACTTATCTTGCAGCTTTGATTGGCGAAGCACGCACGCATTCCGGGATTGATTGGGAAAAGTACGTCACAGATCTTTATGATACCGGTATTGAAAGATTATCCTTAGCGGCGTATGAGTCTCTTGCCGATGGCGGACCGGACAAAAAGCGCCTTCGCTTGAAAAAGAATATGTATATGGCACGTCGAGTGTGGGCGAAGGTTTATGACAATATGGATGGGCAGGCATATACTTTGCCAACTTCAGCTAATCCTTGGAATCTGTTCACAACATCCACAAACTACATCACGGCGAATTGTAATGAACTGGTCAATGAGCAATTCAGGCGAGCGATTACCGAAGTGCGAAATGGACTCACGCAGCCATCGCAACAGGCTGCTTTTGAATCAGCATGGTACAGTGGAGGCTCCGCAAAGCCTCTCATTCTAGGGAAACATCTCGTGCTGTTCCCCGGGAAATCTCCGATGGCTGGTCCTACCATTTTCGTGATGGAAACGGCGCTCAATTATCGCTCCAAATGCGTTGGGGCAACGACACAATTTCAGAATAATTATGAAGGTGAAATTCTAATCTTCTGGTACAATACCTTTACTACGACCCGATACACTGCAGGCTCGTCGTGTTCTATTTGTTCAACGAGTTATCCGGATGCTCCATGGTACGTCGTGCCATTTCTTGAACTTTGGGATGAAGCTCATCACAGTACGATTACGCCGGATAGCTTTATTGGCTCATCATCATTTGAGGAAATTACTTATTGAAAGGTGCCCTAATGAATAAACACTCAATCTTGTTTGCAAAGTCTCTTATTGCCACATCTGTTCTAGTAAACCTTGTTTTCCTAAATGTACACTATGCGTCCGCACAGAGTGATGTCACCAATGAGGTGCAAGTCCTATGTAAAATCGCGTTTATGGGCAAATCGGTATCGAACGAGCTTGTCAAAATTTCGACAAACGAGAACATTGCCCTTGACCTAAGACAATATGCCGCGAATGTAGTAACAAATCACAACATGGCCGGCACGAACTCGTATGGGACGTTGGAAGCTTTCATTACGGGTTGGTCGATTACGAACGAGCCTACAATTACATCAAATTTGATTGCCACAATGAAGCAGACCCTTGAATACGGCATTTCGGGAAAAGTTCAACTCAATGCATACGTCGCCAACACAAATATTTCCGCGCAACTAAGACAGATTGCCGAGAAAATGCTCGCCAACCTTTGGGGTGAGAACTGAATCAATCAGCGCAGCCCATTATGTTTTCTGGCAAGATTCTGGCTAGAATCCTTCTGTGGCCGACTGTTGCTGCTGTTATTTGCGCGAGCATGTACACATTCAGGATGCTGTCGGTCCATCATTCCGGTAAAGACAGTTGGCTTGAAGAAGGATTGTACATGTTGGCCTTTCATGTGGCCTGTCTTATCATTCTTCTCCCTTGGTTTATCGGTACGATCTGCTCGAACTGGGCGAGAATGTGCAGTTGGCGGTGGCGTCTCTTGGCGGGAATACTGACTCTTGCCGTCATGGCCGCGACAGTATGCATTCCTGAAATGCTCCTTCGTCATGCACGGCACTGACAATCTCCAGAAACACGTTTTTCGACAGTCCCGTTCTGGCATAACATGATATGAAAAGATTCATCTCAGACCTGATAGTCAGGCAACCGGCGCGGCGAGCAAATGCGAATTATTTTGATTGTCTTGCGGCGGGGGAAGGCTCTATGATCTCAATCAGTCAGCATGGTGCTGGCTAATTCATAATGAGGTGACAAACTCAAATATCTGACAATATAATTTTGCGTTAACGCACAGATTGCTTTACTCGAAAACCGCGAATTTCCGACCTATGAAGCAAGACATGCGGGAGCGCGCCTATAGGGGCGCGGCTCCTTGTCTTGTGTTTCATAGGTGGGGCTTCGCGGTCCCTCGAGTGAGGCATGAGCTTGGAGTCCGCGCCTTTTCGTTTTTAGGGCGGGTTCCGGTATGGGGTCCCGGCATACACCAAGGAAATGGATTATGATCACCAAAAAAACCGTTTTAGCATTCGTAGGTGGAGTACTGACCGGGTGTTTGCTCTGCTTGGTCATATTACCGCACCGGTACGAGTTGCTGGTGTCTGGCCCGAGCAATATGCTTATTACAAAATTTGATCGCTTAACAGGGGCAACCTGGAAATCCGTGGCGGGGCAACCTTGGCAAAAAATCGATAATCACATACTTATTACGCATGCCCCTGCGAAGAAGCCAGTTGCTCTTCAACCGTGGGAAGAAGAGAGACTTCGACTTGCCCAACGAGATGTTACGAAATGGAGGCAAATAAAAAAAGGGATGACAAAGCCAGAAGTTGAGGCAATCCTCAGCAAACCTATCAAAATTCAAGAAAGCCCCAATCGGGATTGGGAAACATGGGATTATCCAAGACTTGTTGGTAGTTATGAAACGCCATATGTTACATTCGAACGGTATCGTGTACAGGAGGAATACGAAGTCAAGAATGAGCCAACTATACCAATAGATACGATAAATTTATCGTTAAGCGGAGAAAAAGATGAATCAAGATAAATACTTTATCCTTGGCCGACTGATGGGGCTTCCTCTCCTCCATGACCCCTGGTCATTCTCGGCGCCACGGATCATTATCCCCGCCGCATTGGATTGATCGCCGGGTTGTATCTGGTCTGCCTGACGGCCGGGATCCGCTGGCCTTAAACAGGAGAAGGCAAAGGGGAAATCTCAATGAATATATCCAAACACGACTTGCTCATGGCGGCGGTGGCGAAGGTAGGGCCACAAAGGCTGCATGCGGCCACGACGGCTGAGGGCAGTGCAGCGGGAGTCCTTGCGCCAGGCCGAGTACTTCTTACAGTCACTCCTGCACCGGGATTTTGTGGAGGGGGAGACGAACACAGCGGCATAGAAGGAGC
>VSJD01000027.1 GCA_008636095.1 Kiritimatiellota bacterium
AGACATGCCTGCCGAGGAAGAATACAGAAGCGAGGCTGAACGACTGGGCGACCTGCTATTCAAATCTACTGATGGGCCGGATCCGGAGATGAGTAATCTCACGGAGGAAGAGGAGATCGAGCTGGAAGAGTTATGGGTTTCACAAGGATACAACATAATCCTGGGCCCATATGACCATCCGGAGCGTTGGGTTGATCGGATCAGCGGACCCCGCGTGGTGGCCTCACCTACGCTGCAATCGATAGGCAATGAACTTCCTCGGCTACCCCCGCCGCCCATCATGACCTGGGAGGAAATCGAGCAAGGGTGTCCAGGCCAGTTGGACTTGAACATTCCGAAGTTGATCCCAATCCCCACCGTCGCGGAACGCGCATTCCTGGTCCTGGCCCGTGAATGGCAAGCGGACTATGAAGCGCAGACGGCGCCCAGGCGGCTGACCAGTCATATGGGCGATCTTGCCCTGGCCTGTCTTTTACTGGCCGTCGAGAGTGGATCGAAGTTTACTGACGTAGCCCGGCAGCAAATGGAGATCAACAGGTTGACGGCCGCGGCATACGATCATCCTTCCTGGATGAATGAGCTTCCCTGGGAACTCTGTCAATTATCACACCTTATGTCCCCGCTGCAATCGGACGCTGTGGATGAATTGACCGCCAATCTGGACCATCATAACTCATCAATTCGATGCTGGATGATGGAACTTGGCTGGTTCGTTGTCCCCTGGCTGAATCCCGTCGAGGCTACGGCAAGGCTGTTAAAGAACTTGGCGGATACGCTGATAGGACAGTTCAGGGCGGCAGGCCTGGCTGCAAGGCTACTTGACAAGTCGGAAGAATTTATGGCGTTTGCACGATCCTTCACACCGCCTGATTCATTCGAGGATCAATATCAGAACCGGCTCAAACGCGTGAAGGAGCTCGGTATTCAGGCAGTGCAAGCGCCCTTCTGGGAAACAGAAGCCATCTGCCGGAAGGAGATTGAACGTGCCGTATTCGGATTCCGAATACGAAGGGTGAGCAAATACAAAACGTAAAAGCAAAGGGCCATAAGGCTGTGCTGGTTCTGGCTGAGTGAGAAAGTCAACACAATGGCGGATGCCGTGCAGATTATGCGTAAGGCGTTGTATCGACGGGTGTGGTCTGAACCGGTTAGCAAGTTATCAAAAGAGTTTGGCCTTTCGGATGTAGGATTCGCCAAACTCTGCAAACGGAACGACATTCCACGCCCTCCACGGGGACATTGGGCAAAGAAGTCAGCCGGGTATAAAACAGTTGCGCGGCCTTTGCCACGGACCGCTGAGGACTGGGAGATTAAGATCAAACCACACGAAGCAGTCATCCAGAACCCGGCATTGCGAGCAGAAGCCGAAAAGGAATTGGCTGCCGCGGCGCAAGATGAGCCTATTGTGGTGCTGGAATCCCTTCGGGGCTCCCATGACCTTGTGTCACAGTCGCTTCATGCCCTGGAGATTGCCGGGAAAAACGAGTATGGGCTACTGAAAGTGCCAGAGGCTGGATGCCTGGATGTATTGGTGTCGAAGAATTCTCTGCGGCGAGCTCTTCTGATCATAGATGCATTGATTAAAACATTTGAGGGTCGAGGATATAAGGTGAAGGTAGCAGGGAAAGATGTGAAAGGAACCGTTGTTGAATTGATGAAGACTCAGGTGCCCTTTGGAATTTCCGAGCGCCTTGAAGCAAAGCAGGAGGAAGTCGACGACAACAGTGACCTTAAAGGGCGATATGAGTTTCGTCACAGCAAGTATCAGTTGAAGACCGTTCCTTCTGGAGAATTGATTTTAGAAATCGATCCGCATCGTTCTTGCTACTACCGTGCGTCTGGCCTGCGCCGGAAGTGGTCGGATGGCAAGAGTGGCCGGATCGAGGGTTATCTTGATCAATTCGTAGCCGGAGTTATTAATGTGGCCAGCGCGAAGCGGGAGATCGAGTTGGAGCATGAACGATGGGAGCATGATCGACAGGAAGCGGAGAAGCAGCGCGCAGAAAAGGAACGGGACCGTGCCGCAATATGGGCTAAAATCCAAAAGGAACGCGCCAAAGTCAATAAATTGGAGGCCGACGCGGCAGCATGGGAAGAAGCCCGGCAGATCCGGACCTACATCGAAACCGTAAAACAAGATGCCCTTACCCGCGGCAAGGACGTAGGCAAAGATAGCGAACTCGGTAAGTGGATTGCCTGGGCACTACAACAGGCTGATCGCATGGATCCCCTCAAGGAAAGCCCGCCGTCAATTCTGAATGACGAAGAGAAATATCGGCCACCCGAACAACAACGTTCATCCTGGTAGGGGGGCGAATGAAGCGGGCCAAGACCCACGAGGAAATCAAGCCTCTTATCGAGTTGTGCAAGGTTGGGAAGCTGTTTGATGTGCAGGCATGGATTGCTGCCGGAAAGCCGGTAAATCCTCCACCTCCGCCCGAGAAGGGCGCTCGGAAGCGCAGCCCGCTTCAGTATGCGATCGACACCGGATTTCACAGCCTCGTGCAGGTGCTTCTAGACGGGGAAGCTGAGATTGAACACAGTTGGAGATATTCGTCACTGCGTCATGCCCTGGAATCTCGGCATTTCGAAGTTGCCAAGTTGCTCGTAGAATACGGAGCTGACGTCAAATCGATTGATATGGTCACGGTATTTGACACTTGGCAGCCTGAAATCATGGAGTATTTCATTGAGCGTGGCGCTAATGTCGAAACTGGTAATCCGCTTGCCACGGCATTCTGCTGGCGAATTCGGACGGCGCTCAAAATCTTCAAGCAATACAAAGACCGTTTTCCGAGTTTCCAGGAACAGGCTAACATTGCGCTCCGGCATCACTGCAAGGAAGGCAATCTCAAATGGGTTGCCCTGATGCTTTGGGCCGGTGCCGATCCATATTCCAAGGGGCTGGACAGCCCGGAAGCGGACCCGGACCCGGATTACGACAAAAACGCCTTGGAACTTGCGGCATTTTACGAACATTTCGAGGTCTTTAAGTTCAAGAAGATACGCCTCGACGCAAAACATGAGCATGCGCATGGCCTGGTTCGGATGGCTTGCTACAACGAGACTGCTGAATTGCTGAATCACCTTCTTGAGCTGGGGTATCCGGTTAATGACCAGAAGAATGGCGGCTCATCATACATAGAATTGCTGCTGAATTATATGGCTTGGGATTCGACACGCGAGCGCAGGCATCTCGATACAGAGAAAGCACGAGAAAAGATGAAAATGCTGCATCTCCTTGTCAGGCACGGTGCCAAATGGATTCCGGAAGACATGGCGTCCCTCAATAGGACGCGCCGCAACCTGTTATGCCTGATTCCCGACTATACAGTCGAGTTAATCTGGATCATTGCCAAGTATGGCGCATGTGATCAATCCGTGATCGAGTCTCTACTCAAGACGCCGGCCATTAGGGCTCATGTGACCCTGCATTCCGATCGTATCAGCCAGTTAGTGGAGAAATTGGCTGAGAATGAGGCAAAACGCAGGGATTCATGCGGCTAGGTTGGGTATTGGATGGGAATGGCCGACTCAATCAAAAGATTTCTTTCAACTGGCTTTTCATGATTGTCCTGATATATTCAAAACCACTGTGAATGTGCGAACAGGGAATCCCTACGTATGGCCTTGACATTTTTTGACGGCCTTGGAAACCATTCAAGTCGCAACGTTGCGGGCGGAACCGGATAGGCAGATAAGCAAGGATTGATGACATGGCAACGGTATTGAACAAAAGCAGACTGGATAATTTGGCGAATGAGATTTGGAAATCCGCCGAACGATTGCGCGGCAAGTTTAAGCCTTACGAGTATCAGAATGTTATCCTGCCAATTATTGTAATTCGCAGGCTGGAGTGTGTCCTTGTCACTTGGAGAGAGGCAAAACGCGCCGAGGTGCTGGCCAAGAGGCCCAACACGCCGGAGAAGCAACTCGCCAAGCTCGTGAAAGGACTAGAGACCGGTACAGCCCCGTTTTCCAATAAGACCGCTTGGACTCTTCGTAAGGTTTACGAGGAAGATCACGCGCTTCTTGAGGAAAATTTCCGTGCCTACATCAATGGATTTTCCAAAAATGTTGACGACATTATCGAGCACTTCAACTACCGGGCTACCATCGGTTTGATGGTGAAGAACAACCGCCTTGCGCCGATTCTGAACCAGTACAAGGAGCTGGAGGTCGGTCCCGACCAGATCTCAAATCTGGAAATGGGCTATATTTACGAGGAATTGCTCCGACGGTTCTCAGAACAAAGCGGCGAAGAAGCCGGAGAACATTTTACCCCGCGCGAGGTGATCCGGTTGATGGTTGAATTACTCGACATTCCCATCCCGGATAAACATCTCTCCATCTACGACCCGGCCTGCGGGACCGGTGGAATGCTTTCTGTAGCCAAAGAACACCTGCTTGACCGGGCCGTAAACGATACGGAAAGGGCCAGAGTTGATAAGTATGTCACCGTCCATGGCCAGGAATTGTCACCTACCAACTACGCTATTTGTCAGGCGGATCTACTCATCAAGAATGATAAGCAGGCCAAGGTGTATCTTGGAAATTCGCTCATTCCGCATGATCCGCACAGCAAGGAGCCTGGCGACCAACTCCCCGAATCGAAGTTCCGTTTTGATTTTATGCTATCAAATCCTCCCTTTGGCGTGACTTGGGGTGGCAAGGACGGCTATGAGACCGAAGCGCGGAAACTGGAACAGACACGCTATCGGGCGGGAATGCCCCGTGTAAATGACGGTGCACTGCTATTCCTGCAAACCATGCTGGCCAAGGTGCAGCCGTCGGAGAAAGGCGGAAGCCATATCGCCATCATCTTTAACGGATCACCTTTATCCAACGGCGACTGCGGCTCCGGCGAAAGTGAAATCCGGCGCTGGATTCTGGAGAACGACTGGCTCGACGCCATCGTCATGCTTCCCGACCAGCTTTTCTACAACACCGGCATTTTCACCTATGTCTGGCTACTGCGGAATGACAAGCCTGCCGGTCACAAAGGGCGAGTGATGTTGATAGACGCCCGGAAACAATATGAAAAAGAGCCGAAATCTTTCGGCAACAAACGCAATCGGATTACCGATGTTCATCGCGCCTGGATTGAAAAGCACTACCGGGAAGGTTGGAAGAAAGATTATACCGATGAATGCGTAAAAATCTTCCGACGCGAGGATTTCTCCTATCATAAGGTCAGCGTCGTCTTCTGGCAGTTCGACGAAAACGACAAAACGGCCATCGTCACCGAGCCCTATGACAAGACCTTCACCGCCGCAAACCTGAAGAAAGAACAGGAGTTCTACGAAAGCGACATTACTTTCCGGGTACGGTTGAAAACAGAGCGCGGCGAGATAGCCGAGACCCTTGTTCTCACACCAAGAGATAATGCCTCCAAGAAGTTCAAGGCGCTGATGGAGAACAGGCCGGAGGTTCTATCCGTTGAATGGACGCACCGCCACTACGTACAAGACGACGAATACATACCGCACGGCGAGGACATTGAGGAGTTCCTGAAACGCGAAATCGCCAAACCGATCATCCGCTGGAAAGACAGTCCGCAGCTCGGCTATGAAATCCTTCCAAACAAATACTTCTACCGCTATCAGCCGCCAACGCCAGCCAAGGAGTTGCTGGCCGAGTTCTGGAAACTTGAGAAGGATGCGGAGAAGTTACTGGAGGGATTGGCAAGATGACCTTGATTGAAGAAACAAAGGCGCTTGCTCCATGGGCCGAGCGTTTGCCGGCCGACTGGCGGGCAACTCGACTTGATGCTATCGCCGATGTTCTCTTTAGCAATGTAGATAAACATACTATAGAGGGCGAACAGACCGTTCGACTCTGCAACTATGTGGATGTTTACAAGAACGAGCGGATTACCGGCAAGCTTGATTTTATGGAGGCGACTGCCGAGCCACGAGAGGTTAAGAAGTTTCAGATTAGGCGGGGGGATGTACTTGCAACAAAAGATTCCGAAGAACCAGATGACATTGCGATTCCTTCGCTCGTGACAGAAGATATTCCAGATGTTCTTTGCGGTTATCATCTTGCAATGATTCGGCCACGATACAAAAACGCGCATGGTCCATTCATAGCATGGACACATGCTTCCAAGCAATTTCGGGCGCAATACGAGGCCAAGGCCGTTGGCGTCACTCGCTTCGGACTTTCGCAATACGCTTTCCGAGCAGCACGGTTTCCACTCCCCCCACTACTTGAGCAACAGCGCATCGCGGCGTATTTGGATGCGAGTTGTGCTGCGATTGACGCGGCTGTGGCCGCCAAACAGCGGCAGATCGAAACCCTGGATTCCCTTCGCAAAACCATCATTGCGCAGGTTGTCACAAAGGGATTGAACGGCGAAGCGGAACTACGTGACTCCGGGGTTCAGTGGTTCGGACAAATTCCGAAGCACTGGCGTTGCGAGCACCTGAAACGATTCACGACTCGCATTCAGACTGGTTGCACACCACCGACCGACACGCCGGACTACTATTTCGACGGGACGATTCCTTGGTTCGCGCCCGGTAGTTACGACGGCAATATTGAACTGCGCGAGGCGCGCAAGCTCATTAATGAACTCGCCCGCCGCGAAGGCGTGCTGCGAATGTTCCCCACCGAGACCGTTTTCCTCGTAGGTATCGGTGCAACGATTGGCAAGGTGGGGCTCATTCGACAGGAAGCAGCTTGTAACCAGCAGATAATCGGCATCGTGTCAACCCATCGGATGATTGGCCGCTATCTCGCCTACCAATTCAAAATTTACGAGGATGTTATTCCCGGCATCGCGTCGGCCACGACTCTCCCGATTTTCGACCAAGTGAAGACTGGATATTTACCAACGCTCCAGCCACCATCTGCCGAACAAGAAGCCATCTGTACTTTTCTCGACGAAAAGCTAGCCGAACTAAAGTGCCTTGTTGCCGGTATCGAAACCCAAATCGCCACACTTGTCGCCTACCGCAAATCTTTGATTCACGAATGCGTCACCGGCCAGCGCCGGATCACGGATGCGGACATTCAACGGGCAGGAGGCTGATTTTAGGCTTGCATTTGTAAGGAAATGTAGTCATATTTCCTTACAAAGAGGGATGACATAACACTATGTTAGACATTGAAAACAAGATACTTAGGCGTATCCGTGCCAACAAGGATGGTTGGTGCTTCACTCCAGGTGATTTTACCGACTTTGGCGGCAAATCTGCCTTATGGACAGCATTGCACCGCCTAGCCAAGCGGGGGACCATCCGCCGGCTGGCGCAAGGTCTTTATGATTTTCCCAAGACGCATGCGGAATTAGGGATACTTTCCCCCGATCCGGAGGTGGTAATGCAGGCTTTGGCCAGGGAAAGAAAAATCCGCGTCCAGTCAACCGGCTCTTATGCAGCCAACCTGTTGGGACTGTCGGAACAGGTGCCGGCGCGTATTGTCTTCCTGACCGATGGGGCGCCGCGTCGGATTCGAATCGGTAACCAGGAGATTGTCTTGCGGCGGACGACGCCCCGAAATATGGCTACGGCCGGACGAATCAGCGGAACTGTCATCCAGGCGCTGAGGTATATCGGTAAAAACCGGATCACGCCCGCGCACCGCCAAATTCTCACGCGGCGATTGAACGCGTCCGATAAAAAACAGGTTTACAAGGACCGGTTGTATGCGCCGGAGTGGATCCGTCGGTTGATGGAAGAAATCGCCGGGGAGGGATCGCATGCTTGAGTTCGCACAGCGACCGTCTGAAAATCGCAGGGACATTTTTCGCCAGGCGGGAATACAGCGCACCATTGGCCCGCACATCATTGAAAAGGATTTCTGGGTCGTCTGGCTGTTGCGGATGATTTTTGCCGATCCGGAACTTGGCGGGCATCTGGTATTCAAGGGCGGCACATCATTATCAAAGGCGTTTGGCACCATTCAACGGTTTTCCGAGGACATTGATCTTTCGGTGGCCCCGGATTGGCTTGGATTTGGTGGTGATTTGCGTCTGGAAGCCTCTGCCAGCCGCTCGCAATTTGAGAAGCGTGCCAGAGCACTCGAAGATGCTTGCATCACAGCAGTTCGCGACCGATTCCTACCGGCCATGAAACGCCATGTTGCCGCCAATCTCCCTAGTCATCCGGAGTCGGCACTGACCTTTGAGGTGGATGAAGCCACTCATTCACCAGTGATATTGTTTGCCTATCCGCGTGAGGAGCAGACCGGTTCGTTGCGTCCGCAGGTGAAACTGGAATTCGGCTCGCTTTACGATCAGCGGCCAACCGGCGCACATTCAATCAAATCACTGACGGCCGAGGTGTTCCCCGCGCTTTTTCGCGAACCATCCTGCCAGGTTGTGGCATTGGAAGCGGAGAGAACATTCTGGGAAAAGGCCACAATTCTACACGCCGAGTATCACCGGCCGGCAGATAAACCCTTGCCGATCGGCGTTTCGAGGCATTATTATGACCTGTATTGCCTGAGTCTGGTCGCAGTTGGAGGACGGGCGTTGGCCGACACAAAATTGCTGGATCGGGTGCGTGCACACAAACAAACCTATTTCCGCTCCTGTTGGGCGCATTACGAAACCGCCGTTCCCGGCAGCTTCCACCTGTTGCCATTTTCTGAGAGGAAACCGCAAATCGAGCGCGATTACCGAGGCATGGCAGACATGTTCATGGCAGCACCGCCAAAATTCGATCAAATCCTGGCGCAGCTACAGATAATAGAGAGGCAGATCAATGGCGCGTAAGAAACAACCTGAACTGACCTTTCAGGAGCATATCGCGGAGTACCTTGTCCGGGTGCACAAATATGGCGTATTAGAACAAACAGACATTATCGACACCGAACACTTCATCGCCGAAGATCTGCTCTGGGCCTTCCTTAAAGCCACTCAATCCGACACCCTCAAGAAACTAAGTGATGACTACGGTACTGACGCGCGGGACGAAGTATTCCGCGCACTCCACAAGGAACTGGAGCACACCCCGCTCTGGATGATCTTCCGTAAGGGCTTGCAGGTACGCGGACTGGAATTTCGGCTCTTTTACCCAAAGCCGCGCTCTACCGAAAGCGCCGCGGTTAAGAAATACACCGAAAACCATATTACGTTTCGTCCGCATTTCTACTTTGGCGAAACGAACGAGGAAATTGATTTCGTATTCTTTCTCAACGGCCTGCCAGTCGTGGCACTGGAGTTGAAACACGAGAAGAACCAGAACGTGCATGATGCCGTGGCGCAGTTTGCGGCTCGTGACCACGGGAAAAAGATATTCCAGTATCCATTTCTCTATCTGGCGGCTGACACGAGCGACGTAATGGCAGCTACCGATCCCCGTCGGGCGGGAAACTTCCGCTGGCATAACATGGGCTTGACCAATACGCCGCAAAATTCCGGTGAATATCCGGTAGAATTCCTGTACCGCGAGGTTCTGTCTCAAGACCATTTGCTCGAAGCGCTCTCCTTCTTTTTGATTCGCGTGCCAAAACGCGAAGCGGAGGCAGACAAGCCGGAAAGGCAAGCCTTCACAATCTTCCCGCGTTACCACCAAAGCCGCCTGGTACACAAGATTACAGGAGATATTACGGCACACTTTGCCGCCAGAGGTGATATAGGAAAGAAATATCTCGCCGATCATTCCGCTGGAAGCGGGAAAACCCTGTCCATCTGCTGGCTGGCCGACCGTCTGCATAGCCTGTTTAAACCCGTTACTAACGAAAAGCTTGTGGACATTACTTTCATCCTCACTGACCGGAAATCACTGGATACAAACATCCGGGAGGATATTGAGAAATTCGTGCACCTGAGAGACGTAGTGGGACTAGCCAGGAAAGCCGAGGATCTTCCTCTTTTCCTCAAACAACGCAGACCGATCATTGTCACCACGCAACAGAAGTTCGCCTGGATATTGGATCAGATTCAAAACAACCCTGACTTGAAGAAACTGCGTGTGGCCTTTCTGATTGACGAAGCTCATCGCTCGCAGGAAGGCCAGATGGGCGCAGCCATTCGCTTGCCTTTCCGCAA